>JABZYJ010000055.1 GCA_015265235.1 Selenomonas sp.
CCCATGTACTCACCATACATGACATGGAAATGCGGAGGATTATGTTCGGCTTGCTGAAAATACATTTTGATGACAAGCCCATCAAAGCGTGCAATGACTGGCATGGAATCTTACCTCCATTATAGGATATAAGCTATGCAGAATCAACAACCTACTCATGTGCGAGATCGCGGAAGCGCGTGTATTCCTTCTGGAAGTACATGCGCACGGTATCCGTCGCTCCGTTGCGGTGCTTTGCAATACTCAGTTCTGTGATATTCGCATTCTCTGTATCTTGATTGTAATAGTCCTCGCGATACAAGAACATGACAATGTCTGCATCCTGCTCGATCGAGCCCGATTCACGCAGATCAGAGAGCATGGGGCGTTTGTCCGAACGCCCCTCGGTCGCACGGGAGAGCTGCGAAAGAACGATGATGGGAACGTTCAGCTCACGAGCAAGCACCTTCAGCGAACGCGTCATCTCTGCCACGGCAAGTGTGCGGTTCTCCGCGCGCCCCGGCGCCTGGATGAGCTGGAGATAGTCGATGGCGATGAGATCGAGCCCATGCTCCGCCTTGAGGCGGCGGGCGCGCGTGCGGATGTCAAGCACCGTCGTACTGCTCGTATCATCGAAGTAGAGTTTTGTCTTCATGATGCGGTCAGCGACCTTGACGAGCCGCTCCCACTCCTCATCATCGAGCTCGCCGCGGGCAAGGCGCGTCGCGTCGATCTGCCCCTCGGCACAGAAGATACGATGCATCAGCTGCTCACGCGGCATCTCCAGAGAGAAGAAAGCAACTGTCCCGCCCTGCAGGGCGACGTGTGTGGCGACATTCAAGACGAACGCCGTCTTGCCCATGGCAGGACGTGCTGCAACAATGATGAGGTCTGAGGGCTGGAGGCCACGCGTCACGCTGTCGAGCGTCGCGAGCCCCGTCGAGAGCCCCGTGATGCCGCCCTTCGCCTTGGCGAGTTCGCTCACGCGATCCACGGCGTCAAAGACGACCTCCTTCGCAGAGATAAACGCCCCCGTCGTCTGTCCTCCGGCGATGGCGAGGATCTTGCGCTCTGCATCGTCGAGCTGCTCGGCGATATCCTCGCTTGCCTCGTACGCTGCACCCGCAATCTCCGTGCTCGCGTCGATCAGGGCGCGCAGGACAGCCTTCTCCTTGACGATCTTTGCATAGTGTGCGAGGTTCGCCGTGCTCGGCACGGTGTTCGTCAGATTGGCGAGGAACGAGATTCCTCCCACTTGCTCAAGCAGGCCTGACTTTTTCAGCGACTCGGTCACGGTCACGATATCCACAGGCTCACCGTTGCGCAGGAGCAGCTCCATCGCCTCAAAGACGGCACGATGTGCCTGACGGTAGAAGTCCTCTGCATGGAGCAGCTCCACAGCCTGCGACACCGCCGCAGGTTTCAGCATCATCGAGCCGAGCACCGAAAGTTCCGCCTCGATGCTCTGTGGTGGCACACGTCCTTCCGGCATATCATACTCCTTTTCGTATCATCATCCACACGAGGAAGGGATTCAACGCGCCCCTCCGTCATGTTCTGCATTCTCTTTCCACTTCTCATCGGCAAACAGCACGGCAAAGGCCTCCTCGGCACTCTTGAGGCGGTAGATCTTCAGCCCCAGATGATCCTCGGGGATGTCCTTCTTATTCTCCCATGGGATGATGAGGGTTGAGATCCCCGCCTGTCGTGCGCCGTATGCCTTTTCAAAGACACCGCCCACCGGGCGGATCTCCCCCTGCAGAGAGATTTCCCCCGTGACTGCCACATCCTGCCGGACTGCCGCACCGGTCACGGCACTGACAATCGCCGTCAGGATGGCCGTACCCGCGCTCGGACCGTCGATGTTGCCGCCGCCAATGATGTTGACATGGAGGTCATAGTCATGCAGGTCACGTCCCGTCAGGCGGCGCATGACTGACGCCGCATTGAACACGGAGTCCTTTGCCATACTGCCCGCTGTCTCGTTGAAGCGCACAGTTCCCTTCCCCTTTTCTGCCGCAGGGAAGGCGACGGCCTCAATCTCGATGATCGAGCCGAGGAAGCCCGCTACGCCGAGGCCAAACACTCTGCCAACAGCAGGTGTATCCGAGGCCTTCTTTTTACCAAAGGGATAGAGGCGGCTCACCTGCACAACCTCGTAGATATCCTCCTTTGTCACAGGGATACATGGAGGCTCTGTTTCACGTGAAACATTTTCCACTTTCTTCCCATCGTCTGGTGTGGAGGATGGCTCCATGCCGAGGAGTTCTTTTTCCTCCGCGATGGATGTTTCACGTGAAACATCTGCATTTGTATCTCCGTGTATGTTCTGTTGTTCTGCAGAGGATGTCAGCTCAATTGTTTCACGTGAAACAATGCGCTCCACATCTGCATCATCCATGCGGTTCAGTGCGAGGCTATAGGCATCGGCGAGGATGTTGATCGCCTTGCGCCCCTCAATTGTGTATGTACTGATGAGCTCTGCTGTGCCGGGGGCAAGCTCGACATGGAGGCGCTGTGCCGCGTTTTCCACAATCGTGCGGATATGCGCCGGTGTCAGCGGCTCAAAGTAGATCTCCGCGCAGCGTGAGCGCAAGGCAGGGTTGATGTGATCCGGCTCGCGCGTTGTTGCCCCGATGAGCACGAAGTCCGCCGGCGCGCCCTCCTCAAAGAGTTTACGGATGTACGGAGGGACACGCTTATCATCGGGGTCATAGTACGCGGATTCAAAGTAGGCACGCTTGTCCTCGAGCACCTTGAGCAGCTTATTTTGGAGCATCTCATCCATCTCACCGATCTCGTCGATGAAGAGAATGCCGCCGTGTGCATCGGTCACCAGCCCTGGCTTTGGCTCGGGAACGCCGCTGTCGGCAAGGTTCTTCTGCGCGCCCTGATAGATGGGGTCATGCACCGAGCCGAGCAGGGGGTTCGTCATGTCGCGCGGATCCCAACGCAGCGTTGTTCCGTCCGTCTCGACAAAGGGTGCAGTCTCTGCAAAAGGCGATACCGCGCGCTTCTTTGCCGCCTCGAGAACGAGGCGTGCCGCTGTCGTCTTGCCGACACCGGGTGGCCCATAGAGCAGTAGATGCTGGGGGTAGGGTGAGGAGAGCTTTGCCATGAGGGAGCGCACGGCGCGCTCCTGTCCGACGATCTCATCGAACGTCTTCGGGCGCAGGAGTTCCATCACGGATTGTGTGAGATGCACCTTTTCCAACGCCTCAAGTGCCTCACGCTTTTTCTTGTCATGCGGAGACTCTGCCCCGGGGCTCTCCTCCGAGATCACCTGGCGGCGGATGTCGTCCACATACTCCTCGTGATCTTTTTCGAGCTTTTCATTTACCTTGCGCTCGATCCGATCCTCCAGATCGCGCCGTGCAAGGATGCCCGCCACCTGTTCCGTCATGCGCGAGAGGATCTCGGGCAGCTCTGTCTCCGCAGGCGGGGGCGAGAGCAGCGGATCCTCCTCAAGGATGCGCATGAGTGCGAGGACGCGCTCACGGCGATCCTCCGATCGCATGAGTGCCATTGCATTCATCTTGCCCGCCTGGATGACTAGGCGCTCCGTCCCCATCGTATCGGCGAGCATGCGAAAGATCGTCGCGATCTCCTCGTCGATCTGCGCGTCCTGCGAGAGCTTCGGGTGCGCCTTCCCCGCGTCCTTGCCGCCGAATAAATCCTTAAAAAAAGACATAGTCCTCCTTTTGAGAAGGGCTGATGAGACATGCTCATCAGCCCGCTGTATTACATTATTATTTTGTGCGGGGCACTCTTGTGAATCCCTACTCTTTGCGCACGTGAATCTTGATCGTCGTGGCGATGTTCGGGTGTACCTTGACGACGGCCTCATAGACGCCCTCGCCCGTCACCTCTCCATTGATCGAGATCTTGCGGCGATCCACGTCGATGTTCTGCTTCTTCAGCGCCTCTGCGACATCCTTGCCCGTCACCGCGCCAAAGAGCCGTCCGTTCTCGCCGATGCGTACGGGGATCTCCACCGTGACCTTTTCGAGCTGCGCGGCCATGAGCTTTGCCTCATCGACCTCCATCGCATTCTTGCGCGCCTTTGCGCCCGCCTGTGCCTTTGCCACGTTCACATTCGACGTATTCGCGGGGAGTGCGAGCTTCCTCGGCAGGAGAAAATTACGTCCGTAGCCGTCCGCTACCTCCACGATCTCGCCCTTTTTTCCGATATTCTTTACATCAGCCTGCAGTATGACTTTCACGTTGGTCACTCTCCTCTATATATGCCTTTGCTTTTTCTACCACCTGTGCGCGCACCTCGTCCAAGGGGACGCCCTTGACCTGTGCGCCTGCGACATTGGCGTGTCCGCCGCCGCCGAACGCCTCCATGATGACCTGCACATTCATCTCTCCCGACGAGCGTGCACTGATGCCTACCACATCACTCGCGAGCGGGAACACGTAGATGCTCATGCGCACGCTGTCAACGCGGAGCATGCCGTCCGCCGCCTGTGCGGCGATGATCTGCCCGTTCGGCAGGAGATCGGGGAGACTCCCCACGATCAGCCCGCCCGGGTAGTAGACGGCGTTTGCCTTCGCCCGTGCGAGCGATACCGTCGTCTCGTAGTCGCTCTGGAAGAGCGTGCGGACGAGTACGGGATCGGCACCGGCGCGTCGCAGGTATGCCGCCGCATCAAAGGTGCGCACGCCCGCACCGACGTTGAAATTCTTCGTATCCACCACGACGCCCGAGTAGAGCGCCGTCGCATCGAGGCGCGTCGGGCGGATGTTATCGCCGAAGTACATGAGCAGCTCCGTCACGAGCTCGCTCGCCGAGCTGGACGCCGTCTCGATGTAGACGAGCAGCGGGTTCTTGATAAAATGCTCGCTGCGGCGGTGATGGTCGATGACGACGACCTTCGGAATGCGCTCGAGCAGGGCAGGATCGGCAAGGATGTGCGGGATATGCGCGTCCACCACGACGAGCAGGGAGGACAGCGACGGCGTCTCCGTGATGTCGCCGGGGCGGAGGAACAGCCCCTCGTAGGCCTCATCCTTTCGCACGAGATCCACGATGCGGTCAATGCCCTCATTCATCTCGCTGAGGACAATGTGTACCTTCTTTCCGAGGGAGCGTGCCATGCACGCGATACCCATCGCCGCGCCGAACGCATCGTAGTCCTCGTTGTGGTGTCCCATAACGTACACCTCGTCCGAGTTCTCCATAATATCGCGCAGTGCGTGTGCCACGACGCGCGCCTTGACGCGCGTATGCTTCTCGATCGCCTTTGCCTTGCCGCCGAAGAACTGCGTCTTGCCGCTGATGTCGAGCGCCACCTGATCGCCGCCGCGCCCGAGGGCGAGGTCGAGCTTTGCCTCTGCCTCCTCACCGAGCTCCCGCAGGGTCTGCTCGGCGGCGAGGGAAAGACCGATGGAGAGCGTCACAGGCATGCCCTTCGTGTTGATGATCTTGCGCACCTGATCGAGGATGTCGAACTTTTCCGCGATCGCATGATCGAGGGACTTGCGGTCCAGCAGCGCCACGTACTCATCGTCGGAGATGCTGCGCAGGAAGCCGCCGAGCCCACCGACCCAGCCGTCGATCTTTTCGTGGACGGCGAGGAGGAGCATGGACTTTTCCGTCTCGCTCTGTCCCTGCATGATCTCATCGTAGTTGTCGATCTGAATGTAGAGGAGGGCGGTACGGCTCCCGTAGTAGCGCTTCTCGAGCGCCGCATACTCCGTCTCGTCCTCGACATAGAGCGCAATCAGCGGCTCACTGTGGTACGATTCCGCAACCATGCGGTGATAGACGCGATAGGAGTGTCCCGCGTGGGAGAAGCGGTGCTCTCCCTCCGTCCCCCAGATGGATTCAATGTTGAAATGCGGCCAGAAATCCGCAACCGCCGTGCCGGGCTCGGGCATCTCGCCGAGTGCATCGCCGAGCTGGTGATTGCACCACTCCAGATGCCCCTCTTGATTGACGAGGAGGATCGCCTGTGGGAGGCGATCCACGGCGTAGTTCATAACCTCGCTCACATTACGGATGATGCCCATACAGTAGCGTTCAAATCGCCGTTCTCTGTCACGACATCGTTCCCACGCAAACGCGGCCAGCACCGCCCACAGGAGGAGTGCCGCCGCACCGACAAATGTGCTGTAGCAGAACGTCACGAGCGCAAGCGCAAGCATGACAATCAGATGGATCGTCAGATCGACCCACGCGGATAAGTTCCGCGGCATAGTATCACCTTCTTTATGTTATTTATCTATATTAAACATGTATTTTCATCGCATATACAATAGATATAAACTGCTAGTATTATTGCCGTTCACGAATGCGTCGGCGATAGTCGTAGACCATATCGAATAGTCCTGTCCACGAGATGATCTGCGTCATCACGCCGTTGACGAGAATGAACACGTAGATCAGGGCGCGCACAAAAGGCGAGACGCGGAAGCGCAGGAGCAGGAAATGCAGAAGTGCAACGCCCTGCACGAGCCCCGCAAGGAACGCAATCACATAGCCGTTGAGTGCCACCTGATAGAGCAGCACGATCTCGCGCGTCGAGCCCCAGTAAATGCCGATCAGAGAGAAGGCAAAGAGATACGGGAAAACGACGGGCAGATGCCACTGGGCAAACGGCGGAAGCGCCGTGACGGCGACACCCATGCGGCGCAGCACCTTGCGCATGACCGCATAGCAGACGCCCACCTCGATCAGCGCACTGCCCACGAAGAGCGCAGGCAGCATCAGGAGGAAGAGCTCCAGCACCTCGCTCGCTGCCGCGCGCGTCTCCTCGATCTGCACCTCGGTCATTCCGAGTGAGCGGTAGATCCCGAGGGTCTCATCCATCGCCTGCTGCATGACGGCAGGATCCATCGCAAACGGATTGATGCCGAAGAGCAGGAGGATAAGCAGGCCTGCCGCCGCCTTTCCGAGGAGAGAGGCGAGCGTGCCGCCCACGAGTGCACGCAGGGTGCCGCCCTGACGGCGCAGGAGCAGCCCGAGGGCAAGCCCCGTCGGCGCGAAGGACAGGACAAACGTCGCCCCCGCCACAGGGGTGGCAAAGAGCATCGTGAGGAGGAGTGCCGCCACGGCCGCGAGCGCGCCGAACCGCAGCCCCGCACGCACCGTCACGAGCGCGATAAACACGGGCCAGAGCATTCCCATCATCATGGTCAGCATGGGCAGATAGATCGCCGCAAGCGCATAGACCACGGCGGCGGCAGTCATGACCCCTGCCGTGGCAGTGGGGCGTGCAGCATGCTCGTTCATTCTGTATCCTTTCAGCGGAGGGAGCCCCCGCACTGCCATTCAGGAAGCACGGATAAATTCAGCGCCAATCCGAGGGTCTGTTTTATCAGCGATTCCTTCATTTTCTTATCGCAGGAAAGTATTCCCCATTATAACAGATTTCCGCCGTGCTGTCACCGTGTCCGCAAAGCCAAGGAAAATCTCCGCCTCACTCCCCCATAATGCCCGCCATGCGCAGGAGATACTGCGCGTTCGTCGTGTGGCAGCGCCCCGCGCGCATTTTGAAGTCAAAGAGGATCTTATCCCCCTCGTAGTGCTCCTCAAAATGTGCATTCGTCACGGGAATGCCCTCGCGCCCGAGATCGCAGAGCTCAAAGTCGTGCGTCGTCACCACCGTGATCGCATGCGCCAGCGTCAGGCGGCGGATCGCCTCGCGCGCGCCGACAATGCGGTCGGCAGAGTTCGTCCCGCGGAAAATCTCATCAATCAAGATCAGCATCGGCTTGCCGCGCTTGCTGTAGACCATCATCTTCTTGATGCGCAGGAGCTCCGCATAGAACGTCGAAATCCCGCCCGCGAGATCGTCGCTGATCTGAATCGACGTATAGACCGCCATCGGCGTGAGCGTAAAAGAGCGCGCACATACCGGCGCACCCGCATACGCGAGGACGGCATTCGCGCCGAGGCAGCGCATATAGGTCGTCTTGCCGGACATATTCGACCCCGTGATGACGAGCGTCCCTGCCGTGAGCTGCGCGTCGTTCGGCGTCGCCGTCTCCTCCGTCAGGAGCAGCAGCGTCGCGTCCTCCGCCACGAGCTGCGGCGCGCCCTCCTCCGCAAAGCGCGGGAACGCATACACCTCACGCGTATGCCCGACGCGCGCGAGCGAGAGCAGCACCTCCGTCTCCGCCCACACCTTCAGCCAGTCGGCCGCCGCCGCACCGTACCCCTTGCGCCAGTGGGAAAAATACGCCATGCAGTGAAAATCCCAGAGCAGAATCCCATTCGCCAGCAGAAAGAAAAAGAAATTGCGCCGCATCGCCGCACAGTCGGCGAGAATCGTCAGGCGGCTCAGCCCGACGGTCGCGCGCACGGGCGCAAAGAGCGGCGACAGAATCGCGTGAAACGCAGCGCTGCGCAGCGGGGCGCGCTCGAGCGCACGAAAGATCCGCCCATAGAGCCGCAGCGCACGCGCCATGCGACCGAGCGGTGCCAGCTCGCGCTGCGTCCGCGAGAAAAACGCCATCGCCATCGTGAGATTGAACGTAAAGAGCACAATCGGAATCACCCCGCTGCCGCCAAAGAAAATCGCCCAAAACAGTGACCAGACACAGGCATTGGCAAGAACGATGCCGATGCAGGAAATGAGCTTCAGCGACCCCTTGAGCGGCTGCGCGAGCTCCTTGGCAAGCGCACGCGTATCATGCGCATCGGGCAGGAGCGCCCCGCGCGCCTCCAGCTCCAGAGCGAGGAGCGGATGGGCGAGCAGCTCCGTCACCGCCGCCTGCCGCCGCCGCGTCCGCGTGAGATCCTGCGGCGTCGCCGAGAGCGCAGCGGCGAGACGGTCGCGTCCCATGCGCGTATGCGCCGCGCAGAGATACTGATAGAGCGACGCCGCGCCGAAAATATGCAAATCCCGATCGGGCGGACACTTCTCACGCAGATAGGCGGCGCCGTCCACCGGCGACTTCTTCCAGCTCCCATCAAAGCGCGCGAGATACTCCCCCACCACGCCGAGATACGCCTGCGTAAAGATGCGGCGCCGCTCAAGCCGCCGATGCCGCAGCACGAGCACCGCAAAGAGCAGGAGGAAAAACCCGCCGAGCATCAGCTCCTCCACCGAGCCGCGATCATAGCCGTGAACGAGGGCGACAAGCATCAGCGGGAACACCGCCGTACGCGCGAGAATGAACCGCGTCCGCCACGTATCCTGCGTATGTGCGTGGGCGAGAGCATGCTCGCGTACATTTTCATAAAAGTCCTTCTTCATAAGGAACTCCTTAAGGGAATCCACGATTCTGGGCAACATTCATAACAGTCATATTATATCATAACGATAATAGGAATGTAGACAGTTTCTGCCAAAACTGTTAGAATACTTATCAAAGGAGGGATGTGCATGGCACAGGATCCATCGGACGCCATACGGCGCATCGAGGCGGAGATCCGCACCCTCGACGCACGGATGCTCCGCGCATCGGGTGACCTCGACTACGAAACCTGCCGCTACGAAAAGCGCGCCCTCGAAACCGCCCTCCATGCCCTGCGCAAACAGAGGGAAAGCGGTGCAGATGCAGCATTCAGCCAAAATTCAGCATCATCGGATAGGATAAAAGGCAAATAGTCAAAGTAGAGAAAGGAAAACACTATGTCACAGCGTATGACCATGGACGAAGTCCTCAAAGAATACGGCGTCCCCCAGCTGCGTCTCGACGTGCACGCGACGCGCAGCGACCTCCTGAAGCTCCGCGAAAAGCTCATGGCGATCCGCGACCTCTCCGACGGGCGCGAGCAGGGCTACCTCGATGTCGAGTGCAAGCTCTACATCGACGTGGACGACATCGACCGCTACCTCTCGGGCGAGCTCGACACCGTCGGCGAGATCTATGCCTTCCCCGAGGACATCAAGTCCTATCAGGAGTAAGGCATCTTTGCGTGCTCGTCAAGGTATTTGCGTTTTTCAATTCGGTTACGAATACCGGGGCTATCCCCGTATCGAAAGAATATAAAGGAGAAATCGAATGAAACTGAAAAAAATCATCGCAGCGACGATGGTCGGCGCCCTGAGCGTCGCCACTGTCCCCCTCATCGCCCCTACGCCCGTGGATCACATCCTGACCGCACAGGCAGAGGCCGCCAAGGGCGGCGCGCGCATCGCACCGAAGGCGACGCCCAAGGCTGCACCGAAGGCATCTGAGGGACAGAGCAGCAGCGGCAAATCCGTCTCGGGGAACGGCAACAGCTACGCCCCCTCGAAGAACGCGAACCAGCTGGAAAAGAACGCCCCCGCGGCAAATAGCAAGGCGAATGCGGCAAACGCCGCGAACACCGCCAAGAGCAGCACGGGCTGGGGGAATACCCTGCGCAACATCGGCCTCCTCGCAGGCGGCATGATGCTCGGCGGACTCCTCGCGAGCCTCCTCGGCGGCATGGGCAGCGGCCTTCTCGCCGACATCCTCGGCGTCCTCGTGAACGTCGCCATCGCCGTCGTCGCCTTCATGGTGCTGCGCTGGCTCTGGAACCGCTTCCGCTCCCGCAAAGAGGAGGAGAACGTCTACCAGCGTGCAGAGCAGCCGCGCGCTGCCGCACCGCAGCCGCCCATCACGGACATCCGTCCGCAGGGCAGCGCACCGCAAAGCGCCGCGCCGATGGACATCACACCGCCGACCTCGGCACTCGATGCAGGCGACAGCCCGCGTGCCATCGCCGACCGCTATCGTAACCGCTGAGATACACAGAGAAACGTGGGACACTGCACGAAGCTCCGACTTCGTACAGCGTCCCTTTTCTTATGCCCATCCACTGACTGAAGAATCCCATCAGAGAGATTTCCCTCCTGTAAAACCACAAAAGCAAATCAGTAAAACAATACAAATAAATTCCATAAAATAACGATAAATAACTATAAATTAAGATCAATAGCGTCAAAATGGAGCATTCCGCCCCTCAAAAAGCAGGACTGCGCACGGAAAAATCCATCTAACCCCGCGTCATTCTTGACTCGCATGGATTTATTATATGCTGGATGCCCCAGCGCGACGGCTAAACCGCCCGCATCGGACACCCTGCCGCATTTCCCTCCCCTTTCCCTTGAAAAAGACAGCATTTTCGTCCATAATAGAAGCACACGGAGCATAAAGGAAGCAGCATTTTCTTTATTCGCCCTGCGCATACAACATACACGGTACATTTCTGCAGAGTTTCCGCGCACAGTATGTTCGCGTGAGGCTTGCATCAACCGTAAAGAATCACAAAGGAGCACAATACCATGAAATCATCCACCCTTGCCGCCGTTGACACGCTCATCGCACGCTATCCCGCACTCGAGGCCTGCGGTACGGACATCCGCGCCGCCATCAAGGCACTCTGCACCTCCTACCACGCGGGCGGCAAGCTCATTGTCTGCGGCAACGGCGGCTCTGCGGCAGATGCCGAGCACATCGTCGGTGAGCTGATGAAGGGCTTTCTCCTGCCACGTCACCTCGACGAGGACATCCTCGCAAAACTCCACGAGGCGTGCGACGCCGCTGACCCCTTGACCGTCGACTATTTCATGCGCCACCTGCAGGGCGCACTCCCCGCCATCTCCCTCCCGTCCCAGCTCGCGATCAGCACGGCATTCGCGAACGATCAGGCACCCGACCTCACCTTTGCCCAGCAGGTACTCGGACTCGGGCGCGCGGGCGACGTCCTCCTCGGCATCACCACCTCGGGCAACTCGAAGAACGTCCTCTACGCCTTCCGCATGGCAAAGGCACTTGGCATGACCACCATTGCCCTCACGGGCGCATCGGGCGGCAAATGCGCGTCGGGCTTCGCCGACATCGTCATCAAAGCCCCCGAGGAGGAAACGTACAAGATCCAGGAGTACCACCTCCCCATCTACCACACCCTCTGCATCGCCGTCGAGGAGGAATTCTTCGGCGCGGAGTAAGGATGTGTCGCTCGCGGTGCAGGCTGCTGTCTATGGATAAAAAGGTGTAGCCGCTCATGGCGCCCCCACCGCCGCTGTCGCGGCACCTCCCCCGCTCCGGCGG
>JABZYJ010000056.1 GCA_015265235.1 Selenomonas sp.
GCAATATAGGCAACCTCATCATCGGGCACCGGCATCCCTGCCTCCTTCTCCATCACGGGAATCGCATGCCGTGCGATCTCCATGAGCTCCGGATGTTCTTCCTCCATCTGCGCGAGCAGAGGATTGCGGATATCCATGTGGAGTTTCAGACGATGCAGTGCCGGAGCAAGGTGATTCACAAGCCCCGTGAGCAGCGTACGGCTGCGCATGAGCGGCGCGCCGCTCTTTTCGGAGGCGCGCCGCATGATCGACTGCGCGATCTGCACCAGCCGAAAATTATCCACGCGCTCGCCCCCCGAGGGGAGGGTCATGCCGCGCGCACCGAGCAGATGCATGGTGATATAGCCGATCTCCGCTGCGGGGATGGAAATGGAGAATACCTCCCCCATCCGCACCGCAATCATCTCTGCCACAGAAAATTCTTCGGTATGCTGCAGCTCCTCCAGCGTCCCCGCATCCATCGCAATCATATCGCCCTGCTGCAGCCGCCGCACGGCGAGCGCGAGGTGGACGACAAGTCCGACGCGTGCACTGTCTGGGATGTGCCGATTCTGCGTCTCCGCTGCAACAGCATCATCAATGCGGCGGATCTGTGCGGGATCAACGAGGCCGAGCAGGGCTCGATCCGCCGCATACGCCGTCCCCTCATCAGCCGCATCGTCTCCGATGAGGGCAAGGAGTTCCTTTTCATCCACATAATCGTGGATGATGCGAACCAGTGCACGGCGGATATCCCGCTCCGCCCCTTCGACGTAGACGCCG
Organism: Selenomonas sp.; assembly: GCA_015265235.1. Classification (GTDB taxonomy): domain Bacteria; phylum Bacillota; class Negativicutes; order Selenomonadales; family Selenomonadaceae; genus Centipeda. The sequence goes on from JABZYJ010000056.1 coordinate 763, forward strand.
AGTCCGGGACGACGCACGAGCGTGATCTGCTGTGCGGCAAGCCACGGCTGCAGACGATCGAGATCATGACTGACGGTACTGTCGGTCACGTGCAGAAGATGTGCCAGAGCAAAGAGCTTGAGCGGCTCATCCGCCATGAGGAGACGTGTGATCAGGATGGAACGCCGCTGATCGGGGGTCAGTGTGCTGTGCACATCCGCTAAAGAGAGCTCCGTGCGCAGATGTCCAAGCGCTGCGGCATCCCCACTGAGCATGAATCCCGCCCCCGTACGCCGAAGGAGCATCACGCCATAGGACTTCAGTGCCGTCTCGATCCCGTGCATCTCGCGCGTCACAGTACGTGCGCTGACACCGAGCTCTGCGGCGATATGTTCCGCGGTCACATAGCCGTATGCGGCAAGAAGCAGAGACAGTATCGTCCGCATACGTGCCGTCAGTTCCATGTGACCGCCCCCTCTCGCCCCCTGACAGGCCTCATTATAACGAATGGGATTCATCATTGCAATGAAAAGACCTTGCCCTTTGTCATGAAGGGCTATGGACAAATAAAAAGAGCCGATGCACCATGGCACATCAGCTCTCACAAATTCAAGTAAAATCCAGTCCCGGTACAGCGTTCAGATAGAGATCGCTGTACTTCCCTGCCGCCGCCTGATAGGCACCGCGGCAGGCAATCATGGCGGCGTTATCCGTACAGAGACGCAGCGAAGGATAGAGATAGCGAATGCCCTCCTGCTCCGCCCGCGCACGCAGCTGCTGCTCGAGGGCAGCATTTGCCGCAACGCCGCCAGCAAGGACAAGGGTATCCCGCCCCGCCGCATGAATCGCCTCGAACGCCTTGTGAACGAGCACCTCCGTGACGGCTGCCTGAAACGATGCCGCGATATCCGCCGCGTGGAGTTCTCGCCCCTTCATGCGCTGACCGTTGATGTAGTTCAACACGGCGGATTTCAGCCCGCTGAAGCTAAACTCATAGTTGCCCTCCTGCGCGAGCGCACGCGGAAAGTCAATCGCCTGCGGATCTCCCGCGCGTGCGAGTCGATCGATCTCAGGGCCGCCCGGATAGGGAAGGCCGAGCACGCGCGCAACCTTATCAAATGCTTCGCCTGCCGCATCATCGCGCGTACTGCCCATCAGGCGGAACGTCTCATAGTCCGCCACATCGACGAGTGCCGTATGCCCGCCCGAGACGACAAGCGCGATAAAGGGCGGCACGAGACCGGGCGTCTCAAGGAAATTCGCAAAGATATGCCCCTCGAGATGATTCACACCGATGAGCGGCACGTCGAGCGAAAACGCCAATGCCTTTGCCGCCGATACACCGACAAGCAGCGCCCCCACGAGTCCGGGGCCGTATGTAACAGCGATCTGATCCATCGCCGCAAGCTCCGCTTTCGCCTCGTCGAGTGCCTGCTGGACGACGGGCAGAATGCTCAGGATATGGTTGCGCGAAGCAATCTCAGGAACAACGCCGCCGTATTTCTGATGAATCGGTATCTGCGTTGAAATCACGCAGGACAGAAGTTCGCGTGTCCCACGAAGTACGGCTGCCGATGTCTCATCGCAGCTTGTCTCAATCCCGAGCGTCAGTCTCTCTTGCACATCTTTCATCAGACAGTGTATCCCTTAATTTCGTATTCCACATGAGAATGGCATCTTCGTTGTTGTCCTGATAGTACCCCTTGCGGATACCGATCTCCACGAATCCCAGCCGCTCATAAAGACGGCGGGCGGGCAGATTCGACGGGCGCACCTCGAGGGTCATACGCTCGACGCCGCGCTCCGCCGCTGCGCGCATCAACGCGCACACGAGCAGATGTCCATAGCCCCTGCCGCGCTGCATCGCTGTCAGCGCGATATTCGTGACCTGTGCCTCCTCAAAGGAGATCCAGCAGCCGGCAAAGCCGATCACTGCCGTGCCCTCAAGTGCAACGATATAGCAGGCAAAGTCATTCGACGCCTCACGCCAAAAATCCTCACGCGACCACGGTGTCGGAAAGCTCTCTCGCTCGATGCACGCCACGGCGTCTGCATCCTCCGGAGTAAGCGGACGAAAGGAGATCATGATGCCGCCGCTCCGCCATGCCTCTGCTCCCACAGCACCTCTGCCTCACTGCGGCGCAGATAGAGCGGTACTGCTGTCACGGGGTCGTTCTCCTCCCCCCGCTGCAGCCGCGCAAGGCCCGCCAGTCCTACACACGCTGCACGCGGCATGCGCAGATGCAGGGGAGCAATCCCGACATTGGCAGGAAGCGCAGGGAAATCGTTCCGCCGCGTGGCATCGCCAAGCAAAACGGCGGGCAGCTCCGTTCCCGCGAGTGCGTCGAGCACCTCGGTCAGCGGCAGGATGGAAAGGGGATGTTCCTCAGAAAGGCGCACGCCCTCCCCCTCGGGACGCCACCTGAATTCCTGCACGTAGACGTTGCCTTTCTGCGCATCCATCATTGGGAGGATGCGCAGCCCTACAGAACCCGCATAGTGGCAGGCAAGTGCCTCCAGTGTCGGCACGCAGATCATGGGGATGTTCAGTGCGTACGCCATCATCTTTGCCGCCGCAAGGCCGATGCGCAGCCCCGTGAAGGACCCCGGACCGATACTGACGGCAATGCCATCGAGTTCCGTTTTCTTGGCACGCGCCATCTGCAGAGCCAGCTCGATATGCGGCATGAGTGTCTCGGAGTGCGTCAATGCGCCCTGCATACTCACCTCAGCAGCGACACGCTCCTCAGAGAGCACCGCTACGCTCGATACCTGCGAGGACGTATCAAGGCTCACGATCAACAATGCGTTTCAACTCCTCCAAGAGCGCCCTGCTCTTTTTCCCCTTGGCGACGAAGGTAAACTGCCGCTCCTCATCGTTCAGCGCTTCAATGCGTACAGAGAGATGATCTGCGGGCATGGCATCGGGGAACTTCTCCGCCCACTCGATCAGCACAATTCCCTCCGTCGCCTCTGCGTACTCATAGAAGCCAATGTCCTCCAGCTCCTCCTCCGACGTGATCCGATAGAGATCGAAGTGCACGATCGGGCACGCTGCCTCATAGATGTTCATGAGGTTGAAGGTCGGGCTGGTCACATCGCTCTCCACGCCGAGGGTGCGGGCGAGGGCACGCACAAAGAGGGTCTTGCCTACGCCGAGTTCTCCATCGAGGCAGATGACCGTTCCCTCACGGATGATTTTGCCGATTGTCCCCGCTAAATGCGCCGTCTCTTCCGGTGAATGCGTAACACAAGTGAGCATAGTTCGTCCCCTTATGAAAAAAATAGCGACTTAGGGAATCGCTGAATGTATCAGTGCTTCCCTAGTCATACTATTATAGCATGACACAGGAAATTGCGCAAAGAAAACGCGGACAGAGATCGTCTCCGTCCGCTATTCCGGCAGGCGCACGGTCATGCAGCCGCCCGCTATGTCAATGTTCTGCACCACGGTGCGCAGTGCGGGTACAAGGAGTTCGTGCCCCTCGGCATCCCGTACCGCATAGACATCGTTGCTGCCCGTCCGCAGAACATCCGTCACCGTACCGAGTTCGTTGCCGTCCTCATCGCGAACGGTGAGCCCGACGATGTCGAACACATAATACTCCCCCTCGTCAAGCGGTGCCGCTTCCGCACGCGGCACCGTCAGCACACGTCCCGTGAGACGCTGCGCCGTCTCACGCACATCGTATTCCCGAAAATGCATGAGAATATTTCGCCCCTGCGGCTTAACGGCAGTGATATGAAGGAGTTCATCCCCTGCCATCACCTCCCGCATCTGCGCAAAGCGCTCAGGGAAATCCGTCAGGGGGATAATGCGCAGATCGCCGCGCACGCCGTGCGGTGCGCCGATGCGGCCGATGACGATGCGGTCATCAGGAACGGATCGCGACAATCTTGTCATCCTCCACCAGAATCTCGACGTTCATCAGCTCACGCATATCGTCGCCGATCTTCGCCTCAACCTGACGCTCAAGCGTTCCCTGCACGATCTCCGCACCCTCGGCGAACTTCTGCAGCTCCTCCTGATGGGCGCGCGTTTCCTCGACGTAGTCGACGCGGCGCTGACGCTCCTGACGGATTGTGTTGATGTGCTGGATCGCCTGCGGTGTGAGCTCTCCCTGCTCCGCCTCCTGCATCACGCGCTTCTCCTGTATGCCGAGCTGCTGCAGCTCAAGCTCTGCACGGCTGAGACCTTCCTCCATCTCCTTGAGCATCTTTGCGCGCAGCTTCTCTGTGAGCTTCGCCTTGACGGTGACCGGCACCTTGATTGAAATCGAATCCACTCTGTATCTCTCCTATACAAAAACGGCGACCGTCCATGACGCACGCCGTCTCTCCCGGCTCAGCCGATCTCGACTGTCGCCCGCTTATTCTCCTTCGTGGCAGCGGCCTTGACAACACTGCGAAGCGCCTTTGCAATCCGCCCCTGCTTGCCAATGACCTTTCCCATGTCATCCTCCGCCACGCGAAGTCTTAAAATGATCTCCTGATCATCCTGTGTTTCGTCAACGACGACAGCTTCCGGATGATCTACCAAGGATTTCGCAATAACCTCGACTATCTCTTTCATGCGCGTCGTCTCTCCTCATCGCCGTGTGCGCACGCGACGGGAAGTCCTCTGCGTGAGAGGAGATCCCCCCATCGAATCGCGCGTCACGCATCAGTCCTTCTGACGCTTTGCCTCAGCGAACTTCGCCATCGTGCCATTCTTGCTCAGAATGTTCTTGACGGTATCCGTCGGCTGTGCGCCCTTCTTCATCCAATCGATCGCCTTCTCCTCGTCGATGTTGACGAGTGCGGGCTGCTTCGACGGATCGTAGTTCCCAAGGATCTCGATGAATCGCCCATCGCGCGGTGCACGCGAGTCAGCGACCACAATGCGATAGAAGGGATTCTTCTTCGCGCCCATACGGTTCAAACGAATCTTGACTGCCATAATTTCACCACCTTTCGTTGGATATTGTACCGCACTACCGAAAGAACGGCATCTTGGGGAGTCCCATACCGCCCATGGACGGCATGGCGGGCATTCCGCCCTTCCCCTTCATTTTCTTCATCTTCTTCATCATCTTGCGCATTTCGCCGAACTGCTTGAGCAGTTTGTTGACGTCCTGCACGCGCGTCCCGCTGCCGGCGGCAATACGCTTGCGCCGACTGCCGTTGATGATCGTGATGTCTGCGCGCTCCTTCGGCGTCATCGCGCGGATGATCGCTTCAAGCTGGCGCATCTCTTTTCCATCGAGGTCAAACTCCTGATCGCCGAGTTTCTTCTTCAGACCGCCCATTCCCGGGATCATGCCGAGAATGTTGCTGAGCGAGCCGAGCTTTTTGACCTGCTGCATCTGATCGAGGAAATCATCGAGCGTGAAGTCGTTGCGGCGGAGCTTCTCCTCCATCTTCTTCGCGTTCTCGAGATCGAAGTTCTCCTGTGCCTTCTCCACGAGGGAAAGCACGTCGCCCATGCCGAGGATGCGCGACGCCATACGGTCGGGATGAAACACCTCGAGCGGCTCGAGCTTCTCGCCCATACCGACGAATTTCAGCGGGCAGCCCGTCACCGCCTTGATGGAGAGGGCCGCGCCGCCGCGCGCATCGCCGTCCAGCTTCGTCATGATGACGCCGTCCAGGCCGAGCGAGGCGTCGAACGCCTCGGCGACGTTCACGGCTTCCTGTCCTGTCATGGCATCCACGACGAGGAGGATCTCATGCGGCTTTACTTCCGCCTTGATGTCACGCAGCTCCTGCATGAGCGTCTCATCAATCTGCAGACGCCCTGCCGTATCAATGATGACAACATCGTTGGCATGGGAGGCGGAGTGTGCGATTGCCGCACGCGCAATGGCAACGGCGTCCTCCTGCCCCTGCGAAAAGACGGGCACATCGACCTTGCCGCCGATGACCTCAAGCTGCTTGATGGCAGCGGGACGATAGATATCATCGGCAACGAGCAGCGGACGCTTGCCCTGCTTTTTCAGCATGAGTGCGAGCTTGCCTGCCGAGGTCGTCTTACCTGAGCCCTGCAGTCCGACGAGCATGATGACGGTCGGCGGGTTGGGGCTAATGTTGAGACGGCTCTCCGTCCCACCCATCAGCGCGGTGAGTTCCTCATCGACGATCTTGACAACGGCCTGTGCCGCCGTGAGCGTATCGAGCACCTCCTGCCCGACGGCTCGCTCCTTGACGCGCTTCACGAAGTCCTTGACGACCTTGAAATTGACGTCCGCCTCAAGCAGCGCCATGCGCACCTCGCGCATCGCATCATTCACGTCGTCCTCGGTCAGCTTGCCGTGCCCGCGCAGCTTCTTGAATATCCCCTGCAGACGGTCGGACAGATTCTCAAAGAGCATTTCCTCACCTCCTTTTATCTACAGTCTTTATATCTCATTCTGTGATGTATATCGTTCCAATTCGTCCGCGATGCGGCGGACATCCGCGCGTCCAATCGGCTCGCGAAGCGCACGCAGCGCCGTACAGACGGCGGCGATCGCCCGCTCCTGCTCCTGTTGACGAGCAAAGAGCCCCAGCGTCTCCTCCATCTCCGCCAGTGCACGCTCTGCACGGCGGATATTGTCATGTGCCGCCTGACGCGTGATGCCGAGCTCCTCACCGATCTCCGCGAGCGAGAAGTCCTCTGCAATATGTAAATGCAGGCACTCGCGCTGCTTGCCCGTGAGGAGACCTCCATAGAGATCGTAGAGCTTCGCTCGATAGTAGAGCTGATCCAATCCGTTCCTCCCCTTCCACCACGCGCTGCGTGGTCCCCCTTCCCCGCAGGCGGGGCAGGCTATTGTGGGAGACACTTGTGCAAGTATAGCGGGAAACAGAGAACCTGTCAAGTATTTTTCTTGACAGGTTCTCTTATCTTATCTTTCAGCGGCGAAATTTCTCGAGCGCCTCGGCGTGATCGGTCACGAACTCGACCGTGCCGAGATACTCGCCGGCCGCATCGTACATCGCCTGATACTGCACGCGGATGGGCTGCTCGCGGATGCGGCGATAGACGACCATCTGCGTGCGCTTCTTCGCCTTGAAGTCTGCGATCAGATTGCGCACGACGGGAATGATCTCAGGCGGATGGCAGTTCATTACATCACGCCCAAGCGCGGACATGGGACGCGTGAAGACCTGCCCCTCGTTAGTAAAGAAGCGGACGACATCGTCCTTGTCGATGAAGGTGATGTCGACGGGCAGGAGCTTAAAGATCGCCGTCAACTGCTCCATCGTAAGCGTACCCGTAGGGAATTGCAGTGCTCCCCCGGACGGCGCATCAGCCACGCGCGCCGCTTCCTGATCGAGCCATGCCTGTGCCTCCGGCCACGCGGGAAGGTTGACGCCGAAGGACGATCCCATCGTCACGAGATCGTGGTAGGCACGGTACCACTCCATCTGCGTGAAGTACCGCAGGCTGAGCGGGAACAGGATGCGCTCCTCCTTAAAGGTCATCTCGCGCACGCGCTGCACGAGATCGCGAATGCGCGACTCGTACAGCGGCAGTGTCTCTGCATCCGCCTTGAGTGCCTTGATGATCATGCTGAGCTCGCGCTTCATCTCATCGTCAATGCCCCACATCACCTGCGACGGCCCCGTGACGCCGTAGTCATAGAGCACCGGCATCAGCAGCTCTTCCTTCTTGATGTAGTGCATCCGCAGATCGCCGAGGGAAAGCATGTGCGTCAGCATGACATCCATGCGCTTCGCGCCGTCCAGCTCCGCTGTAATCGTATCGAGCAGCTGTTCAAGGGCGTGATTCTCCGCGCGCAAAATCGTCAGCGGGTGTCCCTCGGATAGTGCGTCCATATCATTCGGGTCGACCGATGCCGCCTGTGCGTGAATCTCATCGTGCGAAAGCGCACCTGCGGGCGGAGCGGACGCCGTCCCATGAAAGAGCGCCGAATGCACGTCACAGAGACGCTGCACCTCACTGACCGGCATCCCCTCCTTGATGAGGGACTGCTCTGCATCCATGATCTCATGGGCCTCGACGTGGCTGAACTCCTTGACAAAATCCTTGCGGACGGAGTCCAGTTCCTCCCCATCCGACAGGCGCTCGATAAAGCCGCGCAGACGTCCCTGCCGCGACTGTGCGTCGTCACTGAGCACAGTATAACCGTGCTCCTCGAACGCGGCAATCACCTTTGCGAGATCAATTCCCTTCACCGCCGCACCACGCGGGATCGTCATGATGCGCCCCATCACGTTGAGCGCGACGGGATTCATGATCTCCTTGAAGCCGACCTCCGCCATGATCTCCCGCACCTCGGGATACTCCTCCACCAGTTCGGCAACGCTCTTCTTCAGATCCAGTGTCTTTTCCATAATGAAAGCCCCTTTATATCAATTATAATTTTCACCTTGATGTGACAATTATACCGCAGGATGGTGAAGAAATGCTGTAACCGTTGGTACGGAAATTAAATAGGGAGCAACATGAAGGAAAATACTCCTTCATGTTACTCCCTGTTGTGCCCCTTCCACCGCTTCGCGGTCCCCCTTCCCCGCAAGCGGGGCAGGCCTTGGGATTACGGTATATGCGCTTCCCCCGTCACAACGAGGGAAGCAGCGCGCCAATCGTGACTCTCGCTTACAGCGTCTTAAACGTAAACGCCGTGCCGTCGAAGCCAAGCTCGACCGTGTCACCGCCGCGCACATCGCCTGCGATGATCTTCTTCGAGAGCGCCGTCTCGATCTTATGCGTGAGGAGACGCCGCAGCGGACGTGCGCCAAAGTCGGGATCAAAGCCCTCCTTCGCGAGTGCCTCCAGTGCATCATCCGTCCACGCGAGCGCGATGTCCACCTGACGCTCAAGGCGTTTGCTGAGCGACTTCAGCATGATCGCCGCAATGCGCTTGACATCCTCCTGCGTGAGTCCCTTAAAGACGATGGTATCGTCGACGCGATTCAGGAACTCGGGGCGGAAGTACTCCTTGAGCAGTGCCTTCACCGCCGCCGTTGCCTCCGCATAGTCCTTGCTGAGGATCTCATGCGAGCCGAGATTGCTCGTCATGATGATGACGGTGTTCTTGAAGTTCACTACACGTCCCTTGCCGTCCGTCAGGCGTCCGTCGTCGAGGATCTGAAGCAGCACGTTGAACACGTCGCGATGCGCCTTTTCGATCTCATCGAGCAGAATGACGCTGTACGGACGACGGCGCACGGCCTCAGTGAGCTGACCGCCCTCATCATAGCCGACGTATCCCGGAGGCGCGCCGATGAGACGCGAGACACTGTGCTTCTCCATGTACTCGCTCATATCGATGCGGATCATGCTCCGCTCATCGTCAAAGAGCGACTCCGCAAGTGTCTTAGCGAGCTCTGTCTTGCCGACACCTGTCGGGCCAAGGAAGATAAACGAGCCGATCGGACGGTTCGGATCCTTGATGCCGGCACGTGCGCGCAGAATCGCCTCGCTGACAGCAGTCACCGCCTCATCCTGTCCGACAACGCGCTCATGAAGCACATCCTCCAGACGGAGCAGCTTCTCGCGCTCGCCTGTCATCATCTTCGTGACGGGGATGCCCGTCCAGCGGCTGACGACGCGGGCTATATCCTCCTCGCCGACCTCCTCCTTGAGCATCTGTTCACCATCCGCTTTTGCAGCGAGTGCTGCTTCCTCGTCGGCGAGCTTCTTCTCAAGCTCCGGCATCTTGCCGTATTTCAGCTCCGATGCACGGGCGAGGTTCTGGGCGCGCTCAGCTGCCTCCATCTCACCGCGCAATTCGTCCATCTCCTTCTTGATGGCACGTACGCGCAGAATCGCCTGCTTTTCCCCTTCCCACTTCTCTTGGAGCTTCTGCTCCTGTGCGTGAAGGCTTTCCTTCTCGGCGACAAGTGCCGCGAGTTTTTCCTTCGAGTCCTCGTCCGTCTCCTTTTTCAGCGCCTCCTCCTCGATGTCGAGCTGGAGAATCTTACGCCGAATCTCATCGAGCGATGCGGGCATGGACTCAATCTCCGTGCGCAGCTTTGCCGCTGCCTCATCGACGAGGTCAATCGCCTTGTCGGGCAGGAATCGATCGGAAATATAGCGGTCAGAGAGCGTCGCCGCAGCGACGAGGGCCGCGTCGCGGATGCGCACACCGTGATGCACCTCGTAGCGATCCTTCAGTCCGCGCAGGATGGAGATGGTGTCCTCCACCGTCGGCTCGCCGACCATGACGGGCTGGAAGCGGCGCTCAAGTGCCGTGTCCTTCTCGATGTACTTGCGGTACTCGTTCAGTGTCGTAGCACCGATGCAGCGCAGTTCGCCGCGCGCGAGGAGCGGCTTTAGGAGGTTGCCCGCATCCATTGCCCCCTCGGCAGCTCCTGCGCCGACGACCGTGTGCACCTCGTCGATGAAGAGAAGGATCTGCCCCTCGGACTTTGCGATCTCGTTGAGGACGCCCTTGAGGCGCTCCTCGAACTCACCGCGGAACTTTGCCCCCGCGACGAGCGCGCCCATATCGAGCGAGTAGAGCGTCTTGTTCTTCAGCGACTCGGGGACATCGCCCGCCACAATGCGGCGTGCCAGCCCCTCGACAATCGCCGTCTTACCGACGCCCGGCTCACCGATGAGCACGGGGTTGTTCTTGGTACGGCGTGAGAGAATCTCGATCGTGCGGCGAATCTCCTCGTCGCGGCCGATCACGGGGTCGAGCTTGTTCGCACGCGCTGCTGCCGTGAGGTCGCGCCCGTATTTCTCAAGCGACTGATAGCCCTCCTCGGGGTTGTCGCTCGTCACGTTTTGCTTGCGGTTCTTCTGGATGGCATCCTGCACACTGCTCTTCGTCAGGCCGAACTCGCGCGCAATCGCCTGTACCTCCTCGCTGCCGTCCGTCACGATGGCGAGCAGCAGATGCTCCGTCGATACGTAGTCGTCCTTCATGGACTTTGCGAGCTCCTCGGCACGTCCGAGTACGCGCACCATATCCATCCCCATGCCGAGACGGTTTGAGCCGTGCACGCTCGGGATAGAGGCGAGCTCCTTCTCCAGACGAGCCTTGAGCATCGGCAGATCCACACCGCAGACCTCAAAGATCGTTGCGAGCAGTCCCTCAGGCTCTTTGGCAAGTGCGAGCAACACATGTGCCGACGTGATTTCCTGATGATAGCGCAGCGCCGCAATCTGCTGTGCCGATTGGAGCGCAGCCAGCGTCCGCGCAGTAT
>JABZYJ010000057.1 GCA_015265235.1 Selenomonas sp.
ACCTACGCCGTCCTCATCATCGGTGAGATCGGCGGCACGGCCGAGGAGGACGCGGCGAAGTGGATCAAGGAGAACATGCCGAACAAGCCCGTCTCTGCCTTCATCGCAGGGCGTCAGGCGCCTCCGGGCAAGCGCATGGGCCACGCCGGCGCCATCATCTCCGGCGGCAAGGGCACGGCGGCGGACAAAGTCGCAGCCTTGAGCGCGGCAGGCATCCCCGTCGCGGACACCGTCGCCCACATCGGCGAGACCATGGTCAAACTCCTCAAGGAAAAAGGCCTCTACGACAAGTGCCATACCTGCTAAGCAGCAGAAAAATAGCGAATCCCCCGCACAATGTGCGGGGGATTTTTGCATGCGCTCTATGGCATAAACGCACGATCTATATCTCTGCCACCATAGATGACGCGAAGGATGGTAACTTTTTCCTGCCCTGTGTCTACCGTGTAGAACACCTCGAAATGATCCACAGGCATGATGCGGACTTGCGGATATCCCGCAAAGTGTTTCGGGTATGCGCGAAATCGCATCGGCAGTTCTGCAAGACCGAGAATCTGTTTCCTGATCCGCGCAAGCTGTGCATATGCGTTCTCCGGTGCTCGCAAAGTATCCGAAATATATCGAAAGAGATTTCTAAGATCTGCCGCCGCCTGAGATGAAACATCAACCCGATACTGCATGATGTCCCTCCATCATCTCCGCAAAAACTTCCTCCGCCGGACGGACTCTGCCCGCCGCGAGGTCTTCCAACCCCTTTTTCAGTTCGCGCTCGAGTTCTGCCTCACTGAGATCGGCACGATGGAGCGGGCGTGTTGCCTCCTGTTCCTTCACAGAGAACGGCAGCCCACGATGGATGAGGCACTGACGCAGGAATACGTTGACGGCAGTGGAGAGATCGAGCCCAAGATTCTGGAAGAGTGCCATCGACTGCGCCTTGACGTCAGCATCTATACGGATCTGTGCAGATACGGTTGCCATAGGATCACCTCCTTTTTACATTTGATACACTTATTATATCGTTTTTGCGGTACAACGTAAACAACTTTTCAAAAATATGCCGTCCATTCAGCAAGCAAGGCACGGGCTCTGCACAAATTTCGCCAGCCTGAGACGATAGGGACAGTGCGTACATGGCGGATGGACCGCACGCAGCACGGCCTCCCATTTCTTTCGCACGCTCATCATTCGCACCTCTTCGCGATGTTCCGCAGTGGACACCTGCAAATGCCTCCGCTATTGGCCGTCCTTCTCTTCCAGTCGACTGCCCCACACATACAGAACACCGATCGTGCCGAGGACGGTGACTGCTGCACCGATGAAGCCAAAGGTCTCATAAATCCCCTTGAGCAGCCAAAGGAGGGGAAATACAATGAAGTTCAAAATGATCGCCACAGTCATCACATTCCTTCCACGATAACCATCTATCCCATCAGCTGTCCCCATTCTAACAAGTTCATCACATATATGGGTCGCTGCACAGGCGACATTTCCTCTATTTGTTCCAAGTATAGCAAAAGGCATGGACGAATTACGTCCATGCCTTGTCGAGATTCTCAAAAGCCTTCGTCACAGCACATCCATCCCCAACGCATACAGGATCTCGTTCACGGTGTCGATATCAAAGCCCTCCTCGATGCAGTACTGCATAACGAGGTCAAATTCACTTGCGGGCGAGATGCTGTAGCCCGCGCTTGCGAGGAGATCTCTCGCATCGTCGAGGTTTAACCCAAGGACGAAGATGAATGCGTAGACGAGTCTGCTCTTTGGGTGGTAGTTTCGATCTATGCGAATCTTGGAAAAGAGCTTGCGGTCGACGCCCGCGCGCTTGTACGCCTCGACGTCGGTCATGCCGCTCGCGTCGATGAGGCGCAGGAGCCGTTCGGAGAATGTCTCGCTCGGCTTGTCGAGTTTACTCTTGAGGCGTGAGAGGATGCCGTCCAACCCCACTTCCATGCGTGGAAGAATTTTTCCTAGGCCCTTGGGGCCTTTGTGCACCTCACGCCCCATGCTGTAATGCCTGCGCCCATCCTCAAATTGGCGCGGTTTGGAGCGTGGCAGCTTGCGCTTTGCTTCCTCGATCACGTCGGAGGCATCCCGCAAATGCTCGGCAATATAGCGGCGAATCCTGGCAAGGAGCTCGGCGGATGGCGTTTTGTGCGGCGGTATCATGGGTATGCTCCTTTCACATGCCTTTTATGAAATTTTAACACATGTGCTGTGTCTCTACAAGAGCTTCGTTAGATCGGAAAAGGCGCAGGCAAACGCCCACGCCTAGTTTCCCGCGCCTCACATCTCCTCCGCGCGTGCGATGCGCTGCAGAAGCGTCTGTGCGTATTCCTGCGCGCGACGAAACTCCTCCATGGACAGGATGAGCAGCACGTAGTCATCCGTGCCGTCGTCCATCCCCGCGAGCAGCGTATCCGTCCACTGTGCGTTTACCTCCTCACACCACGCGGGGACGCCGTATTCTGCGTGGAGTGACGCCGGCAGTGAGAGCTCCCGTCCCGCGACGAGCTCCTCCAGTGCCGCGACGAAGTCCTCCTTCGCCGTTCTCGTAGCCAGTATGACAGCCCGTCCGCAGGAGATCATCTCCTCCGAGAGCTCATACCACGCATCGTTCCACGCGTCGCTCTCCTCGGTATGCGTCGGCAGCTCCACACGGCGGCAGAACGCCTCCGCACGTTCCGCCCCGAGCAGCATCTCCGCCAGTGCTGTGAACGCCGCCTTTTGCTCTGCGCCGCTCGTCTCGTGCACCTCTTGATACCGCTCTTTGGGCGGCAACACCCTGCGCTGCACAAACGCCCGCATGATCGCAGCGGCCTCCTCGTCGCGCAGATCGGGAATCCCGTAGTTTTTTCCGTCGATCGTGAGGGAGAAATTCACCGTGCCGTGCACACGCCCGCGCGTCGCCTTCATGCGCGTGCAGCCCTCAATCGCCTGCGGCGGATACAGCTCCAAATACATATTGTTGCCGTCCCGCAGCGCTGCGAGGTGGTTGTCGATGCCAACAATATGAAATCCGGGGCCGTTGGATAGGCTGCTCTTCAGCCGCCACGTCTCGTAGGTATCAAAGATCTTTTCCTGTATCCACTGATAAAGTCCCATGGCATGTCTCCTGTTGCACCATCATGGATGTTCCTCGATGCCCCACATCGTGAGTGCACAAATGTACGAAAAGACACGGCTCGCGCGTCCGTGTCTTTTCGCGTATTCTCATATCAGCCCCGCGCGACTTCCTGTACGATCGCAAGGGTGAGCTCCGCCGCATCATAGAGCTCCTGTACGAGGATGCTCTCCTCCTTCGTGTGGCAGTCCGTCATGCCGACGCCAAGGACGGTGGTCGGCACGCCGTAGGCGTTGAAGTGGTTCGCATCCGAGCCGCCGCCCGCCTCCTCGAGCACGACGGGAAAATTGCACTTCTCCGCTGCGCGCCGCAGGTAGCGGATGGGCAGTGCATCGGCGGGCAGCTCGTACGGATCATAGTCCTTCTTGATCTCGATCTCGGCGCGGCAGCCTGTCCCCTCAAGCGCGCCATGGATGGCGTCCACCATGCGCTGTGTGAGGGCGTCGAGCTTCCCCTTGTCGCGGCTGCGCGTCTCGAAATCCAGCGTGCAGAACTCTGCGACAACATTCGTCGCCGTGCCGCCCGCGATCTTGCCAACGTTGCAGGTCGTCTCCGCGTCGATGCGCCCCTGCGGGACGGCCGTGAGCACGCGTCCCGCCGCCGTGATCGCGTTCTCTCCCGCCTCGGGATCGATGCCGGCGTGCGCCGCCTTGCCGATGATGCGCACCGCCAGCTGGTTCTTGCCCGGTGCCTTAAACGCCGCCGTCCCCGCGTGCCCGTGGGTATCGAGCGTATACCCAAAATCCGCGTGGAGCAGCGCCGTATCGAGACAGCGCGACCCGTTGACCCCGCCCTCCTCGGCGACGGTAAAGACGATCTGCAGGTCGCCGTGCGGGATGTTCTGCTCCTTGAGACAGCACAGTGTCTCGAGAATGGCAGCGACGCCAGCCTTGTCGTCTGCACCGAGAATGGTCGTGCCGTCGGAGCGGATCACGCCGTCCTCGACAATCGGCTTTATATTGGCACACGGCTCCACACAGTCCATGTGCGCCGTGAGCATCACGGTCGGCGCATCCGCCGACGTTCCCTTAAAATTCGCGACGATATTGCCGCAGTTGCCGCCGAGGAATTTTCCCGCAGCATCCTCGTGAATCTCCGCCGCACCGAGCTCACGCAGACGCGCCGTGAGGAGATCGCCAATCTCGCGCTCATCGAGCGTCGAGCAGCGGATGGAGACGAGGTGCAGGAAATCGTCCAAGACTCTTTGCTGATCAATCATGAGATGCCTACTTTCCGAGGAAGAGCACAATCATAAAAAAACTACTATAGACAAAATTACTGCCTATAGTAGTTTCGCCGAAATAATAGAAAAACCTCTACTTTTTCCAATTAAATCACAGTTAGGACATTGCTACTCCGCAATGCCCGGGCGCGTCATCTGGCGCGGCGAGAGGATGTGCGAGAGCTCCTTCTTCGTGAGAATGCCGCGATCGAGGATGATCTCACGGATGGGCTTTCCTGTTGTATACGCCTCCTTCGCGAGCTCGGCGGATTTCTCATAGCCGATGTGCGGCAGGAGTGCGGTGACGATGCCGACACTGTTGTCGAGCCATTTCTGGCACTGCTCGACGTTCGGCTCGAGGCCGATGAGGAGCTTGTCGACAAACGTATTGACGGCGCGCGTGATGTAGTTCAGCGAGTTGAACATATTGAACGCCATGACGGGCTCCATCACGTTCAGCTCGAACTGGCCGTTCTCCACGCCGAGCGTCACGGCGAGATCGCCCGCAATGACCTGATAGCACGCCTGATCGAGCACCTCGGCAATGACGGGATTGACCTTGCCGGGCATGATCGAGGAGCCGGGCTGGCGCATCGGCAGGTGCAGCTCGTTCAGCCCGCAGCGCGGCCCCGACGCCATCAGGCGGAAATCGTTCGACATCTTGATGAGGACGAGCGCGGCGTTCTTGAGTGCCGAGGAGAAATCGGCGAACGCATCCGTATTGTTCGTCGCGTCGATGATGTTCTGCGACGTGCGGTACGTCTCCCCCGTGATCTCCGAGAGGCGCTTGGCGACCGCCTTGATGTAGGCGGGCTCGGCGTTCAGCCCCGTGCCGACGGCGGTGCCGCCCATGTTGATCGTGTGGATCGCGCGCTGGACAATGCGCGTGCGCTTCATGCAGCGGCGCACGGCGGAGGCGTATGCGCCCATCTCCTGACCGAGCGTGATGGGCACGGCGTCCTGCAGGTGCGTGCGCCCCATCTTGAGGATGCCGCGGTAGGCCGTCGCCTTTTTCTCGAGCTCCGTCGCGAGACGCTCGAGCGCGGCGAGGAAGTCATCGCCCTTTTTCGAGAGGCAGACCTTGATGCCCGTGGGGAAGGCGTCATTCGTCGACTGCGCCATATTCGCGTGATTGTTCGGCGAGATGATGTCGTAGCGCCCTTTCGCCTCGCCGCGCAGCTCGAGCGCGCGGTTGCAGAGCACCTCATTCATATTCATATTGATCGACGTGCCCGCGCCGCCCTGAATCGGGTCCACGGGGAACTGGTCGATCAGCCCGCCCGCGATGATCTCATCCGCCGCCTGCACGAGCACATCGCCGATCTCATGCGACAGACGTCCCGTATCCATATTTGCGAGCGCCGCCGCCTTCTTCACCGTTGCAAGGGCGACGATAAAGTCTGGGTCGAGCTTCTGCCCCGTGATGTTGAAGTTCTCCACCGCACGCATCGTCTGTACGCCGTAGTAAACCTCATCCGGCACCTCCAGCTCACCGAGAAAATCATGTTCTTTTCGCATCGTGATCTCTCCTTTGCCCCCTACATATTTTATCAACAATTGTATACAGTATACCACAAAACAGGAAAATAGATAGTGCTTTGAAAAAAATAAATAGCATTTATTCTTTTCCCATACCTTCATCCACATCATTCTTTGCGGATCATTGGATGAAACGTATGAAAATAGACGAGACTACTGTACGGAAGCTTCTGACTTCGTACGGCTGTCCCGTCTCTCTTTCTTATCGATCGTGAATATTTAGTTCGAGGACATCAGGGCGCGCATAGTGCCCACATGGGTCAAACTCCATCTTGGCAGCAGCTGCCCTTCCGAGATCGAGGTCGGCGACGATGAGTTCCTCCCGATCCCATACAGGCTCCGTGAGGAACTCACCGAAGGGATCAACAATACAACTCCCACCGCGGCAGGCGATCTCTGGCAGACGATCAATCTCCTCCTTACAGTGGAGCTGGTCGCGCGGGTAGTCTTCCCGTTTGAAGAACATATCGGCATTAATGAAGTAACAGCGCCCCTCAAGACCGATGTGCCGCGCTGTGTTGATCCACGAATCCACGTCATTCGTGTTCGGTGCAATGAAGATGTTTACGCCGCGCTGATAGAGCGCCGCACGGGCGAGCGGCATATAGTTTTCCCAGCAGATAAGACTGCCGAGTGGCCCCCACGGGCTCTCCACCGTTGGGAAATATCCACGATTCGCGTCGCCCCAAACAAACCGCTCCGCACCGGTCGGCTTGAGTTTACGGTGCACAGAGGCAAGCACCCCATCGGGCGTAAACATGATATTCGTGTTGTAAAGTGTCCCCGTCGTATCATCGCGCTCGGACACACCGATGCTGAGGTAGATATGGTACTTCTTTGCCGCTGCGCCAAGCGCCTCCGTCTCGGGGCCTGGGCAGACAACAGAGTTATCGTAATATAGCTTCCAGTCCTTGCGCCCTTCCTCATCACGACTGCCGACTTTGAAGCCAAATGTCATACCGAACGGATAGCCCGGGAGGAAAAGCTCCGGAAAGACGACAAGTTCAGCCCCCTGCTTGGCAGCTTTGTCAATCCACTCCAGTGCTTTGTTTAGCGATGCCGTTTTGTCGAACATCACTGGGGATGCTTGGACAAGGGCAAGTCGACATTTTTCTTTCAGATCCTGCATGAAAATATCTCCTTTCAGCGATTGCGGCTGCGATAGCGTTCAACAATATCCTCGTCGTAGTCCCAGAGAGGCGCATCACAGATTTTCTTCTGCTCCTGATAGTCCTTCAGAGCAAAGGCAACGTATTTTGACAGACGGAAGAGGGCGATAACGTTAAAGAGTACCATGAGTGCGCCAAAAAGATCAGCAAACTCCCACATGGAGATAACGGGGACGATCGATCCAAAAAGAATCAGGCAGAGCGCAAAGATGCGGTAAATTGTGACCGCATGTTTCTTGTCCGGAAAGAGATATCGTGTGTTGACCTCACCGTAGTACATATTGGCAAGTAGTGTTGTATAACCGAACAGAAACATAGCGGCGGCAACCAGCCAGTAGCCGAGATCCCCAAACGAAGAGGAAAATGCAGCCTGCGTCAGCTGGATCCCCGTAAGACTGCCATTCAGTGCGCCGGAGAGAAGAATGCAGAATGCAGTACAGCTACAGACAATAATCGTCGTCACAAAAACTCCAAGCATGCCCGAAAGTCCCTGATTGACCGGATGCTTGACGTTTGCGGCAGCGTGCATGGACGGTGTTGTGCCGGCACCAGCATCGTTGCTGAACAGCCCACGTGCTACACCATAACGGAATGCTTCCTGCACACTGTAGCCGAGCACGCCGCCTGCCGCCTGTTGAACGCCGAAGGCAGAATCAATGATGAGCCTAAACATATCGGCAATCCACTCAGCGTGTGTCACAAGAACAATCAGAGCAAGAATGATGTATGCGAATGCCATAAAGGGAACAATATAGGAAGCGACCGTCGACAGGCGCTTGATTCCGCCAAAAATGACAAGTCCGACGAGAGCGACTAGGATCACACCGATGGCAAGCGGCGGAAGCTCCGCCTGTCCGCTGAACGATCCAGCGATAGAGTTACTCTGCACCATGCAGTAGACAACGCCGTTGCCGAGGATAACAGAGATCGAGAAGAGAATCGGCAACACCTTCGCGTTCAGTCCGCGCCGCATATAGTAAGCGGGACCTCCGCGAAAGGTCGTCCCATCCTCATTCTTTACGCGGAATATCTGAGCAAGAACCGCCTCGCCAAACATGATGGGCATTCCGAGAATCGCGGTGACCCACATCCAAAAGATCGCACCCGGCCCGCCGGAGGCGAGTGCTGTCGCGACACCGACGAGGCTGCCCGCGCCTACCTCACTGCCAATCGCGGAGCAGAGTGCACCGAAAGCACTGACCCCCGTAGCGTTGCGACTCGCTTTCCATAGATTTGGTATCAGCTGGGTAAAATAGCGCACCTGTGGGAAACCGAGACGGATCGTGTAGAAAATGCCACAGGACAGCAAAATACCTGCGATCAGCCAGCCCCAAAAAACACCGTTAATGGCCTTGATGACTTCCACGATGAAACTCCTCCCTTCAGAAGAACAATGCGGATATTGTCATACGACAAAGAACTCTATCGGTTCTCTAAAAATTATGGTATCATAGATGATGAATGCAGTAAAATTGAAATATATAAAAATATTCATCAAGAAATTCGATTAGGGGGCATCTATGGAGCTGCGCAATATCAAAACATTCATTCATGCGGCGGAAACAGAAAGCTTTACCGCGGCAGCTCTGCGGGAAGGGTATGCGCAGTCTACTGTAACCCAGCAAATACAGACATTGGAGCGGGAGTTGAATGCACAGTTGTTCATTCGTTCCGGGCGGCGTGTCAGCCTGTCGAGCGCGGGGCGAGAGCTCCTCCGTTTCGCGCGCCGCATGACGGCACTAGAGCAGGAGACCCTCGCGAAATTCCACGGCACAGCGGAACCGGCAGGAAGTTTTTTCATTGGCATCATCGAGACACTGGCAACGTCACGCTATATGACACAAATCGCAGCATTCATGCGGAATTATCCTAAAGTACAACTGCATGTGTGCGTGGACACAGCACCACGTTTGCGACGGGCACTGGTTCAGGGAAACGTAGATCTTGTCATTCTACTGGATCGCATGAATGAAAATGCCCAGCTGCGTATCTTGCACCGATGCCGTTCAGAGGTACAGTTCATTGCTGCATCGAACTCCGCCTATGTCGGACATCCGATCCGACTGGAGGAACTGGTGAATGCCCCTTGGATTCTGACGGAGCGCGGGACGAACTATCGAAAAAAGCTCGAGGATGACCTGGCAGAGCGCCAGCTTACATTGAACGAACGCATGGAGATCGGTACGAGTAAGACCATCATCGACTTCGTGGAGGCGGGACTAGGTGTCTCCCTGTTGCCTGCCATCACGGTCGCCGATGCCGTACACTGTGGACGTCTCGCCGTCCTCAACGTGACCAACTATCAAATCCGAATGGATCTGCAGATCCTGGCCGCTGATGAACGCTGGCTGCCGCCACCGCTTGCCCTTCTTGCTGCAGATGTCGCAGCGGGATGGTCGTGAAGGCGTGCACATCAGAATAAAAAACGTAGATCGCAAAGAGATAATTGTCAAAATCATGTAAGGAGGTTCGATATCATGCCATTTGCGATTGTACGCAACGACATCACAAAGATGCAGGTGGACGCCATTGTCAATTCTGCCAATCCCCGCGCCATTGTCGGCGGCGGTGTGGATCGCGCCATCCATCAGGCGGCGGGAGCAGAACTCCTAGCCGCGCGCAAGATGATCGGCGATATCGCTA
This sequence comes from Selenomonas sp., assembly GCA_015265235.1. Lineage (GTDB taxonomy): Bacteria > Bacillota > Negativicutes > Selenomonadales > Selenomonadaceae > Centipeda. The sequence goes on from JABZYJ010000057.1 coordinate 9,698, forward strand.
CGGGCACGGCTGCCGTTACGCCGGCATACCGCCTCCATGCCCGCTATGTCATCCATACGGTAGGGCCAGTCTGGCAGGACGGCAGTCATGGGGAACGCGAACTTCTCAGCCGTGCGTATCAAAATTCCCTACGGCTGGCAGCAGAACGCGACTGCTCCTCCATTGCCTTCCCTCTCCTATCCGCGGGCGTGTTCGGCTGTCCTTCGGAGATCGCGATTGCTGCGGCGGTGCAGGCCATTCGTGATTTCCTACAGGAACATGATATGGACGTCTATCTGGTGGTGTTCGACCGAAAGAGTTTTAAGATCTCAGACACGCTCTTTGACGACGTGCAGAGCTATCTCGACGAGAGATACGTCGCGGAGCTGCTGGAGGAGGAATATCGCGGTGATGATCGCGACCGCCGGATCGCGGCCTGTCACGAGGCGGCATATCTGGACGCCGCGGAGGCCTGCGTGAGCGAGGCTGCGCCGATGTTCGCAGCGAAGGATGCTGATGTGGGCGCCCGCTCCTTGGAGAATTTACTGGACGACATCGACGATACATTTTCTGAGACGCTGCTTCGGCTCATTGACCTCAAGGGAAAGAGTGATCCGGAGATATACAAACGGGCGAATGTGGACCGCAAGCATTTCTCGAAGATCCGCAACAATCCCGCCTACCAGCCCAGCAAGAATACCGCCCTGACCTTCGCTGTGGCGTTGGAACTCGATCTCGATGAGAGGCGTGATTTTATCGGACGCGCGGGGTATGCGCTCTCCCGCAGCTCCAAGATGGACGTCATTGTGGAGTATTTTATTGAGCGAAAGGAGTACGATATCTTCACCATCAACGAGACACTCTTTGCGTTCCAGCAGCCCTTGCTTGGCTGCTGAGGGATGCACGCGGATAAATACTACGATTCTTTCGATGTCGCCTGACAGGCGACCTTGCGCCTTCGCATTTTTGCTAGAATGTAGTCAGATAAAAGAAGGAGGCGCTTATCATGAAGAAGGGTTTAACGGAGATCGTGTTCATTCTGGATCGGAGCGGTTCGATGGATGGCTTGGAGGCAGACACCATCGGAGGGTTCAACGGGCTCATCAAAAAACAGCGCAAGGAGAGCGGTGAGGCTCTTGTCTCCACCGTACTGTTCGACGATGTGTGCGAGGTGCTCCATGACCGCGTGCCGATGGAACAGGTGGAGGAAATGACCGCGGACACCTACTTTGTCCGGGGGTGTACGGCGCTCCTCGATGCCGTGGGCGGTGCGATCCACCACATCGGCAACATTCACAAATACGCCCGCGACGAGGACCGGCCGGAGAAGACGCTCTTTATCATCACCACGGACGGCATGGAGAATGCCAGCCACCGTTATACCTATGACAGGGTGAAGAAGATGGTCGAGCGGCAAAAGGCAAAATGCGGCTGGGAGTTCCTCTTCCTCGGGGCGAACATAGACGCTATCGAGGCGGCGGGCGATATCGGCATCTGCGCAGATCGTGCGGTCACCTACCAAAGTGACCAGCAGGGGACAGCACTCAACTACGAGGTCTTGCAGGAAGCCATACACCACGTGCGGACCTGTGCCGCGCCGCTGACGGGCACGTGGAAAGACCGCATTGATGCGGATATGCGCCACAGAGAAAAACGCTGGGGGCTTTAAGTGAAATGCCTTCGGGCAGAAAAAAAACGGGGCGTTGTACGAAGTTCCGGCTTCGTACAACGCCCCGTTTTTCATGTGTATGTAATGCTTTTACAGATGATTTCTATGCTTGTCCCTCGGTGGAAAAATTTTGCTGAATGGCTTCGTGGAAACCTCTGTATTCCTGATCAAGAGCATGTTGATTCTCTAATTTGGCTTTTATACAATATTGTCGGTTACATTTTATCAGCCATTACCTAGAAAATGTCAAATTCAGGAGGTGCTTGTATGGACCAAATAAAAAAATTCATTATGGACAACCATATTCAAATGGTAAAAGATAAGGATCCTTTACTCAAGGATGGATTTTCTCCCTATAAGTGGCCAGCTCCTGTCA
>JABZYJ010000058.1 GCA_015265235.1 Selenomonas sp.
TATGCGTCCGGTTTTCCACCTTGTTCGGACAAAAAATCTACGCCAATCTGGCAGACTTCATTTTATCAGCGATTCCTAAAATAAATTAACAAAAACATATTTGTGACGCAACTATGGTATAATGAAATCATCGAAGAAAAGGAGGATCACCATGGAATTTAACGAACTCATCCGCGAACGCTTCTCCTGCCGTTCGCTCTCCGACAGGGAAATCCCACACGAATCCATGAACCGCATTTTTGAGGCGGCACGTCTCGCTCCTACGGCAGTCAACAAACAGCCGTTTAAGGTCTGGGCCATCGAAAGCCCCGACGCGGGTGCAAAGCTCGCCGAGACGACAGGCTTCACCTTCGGTGCCGGCGTCTTTCTCGTCGTCGGAGGAAAAGCAAATGAAGCATGGGTGCGCTCCTATGATGAACGCAACTTCGCTGATGTCGATGCCGCCATCGTCGCGACGCATATCATGCTTGCCATCCACAACGAAGGTCTCCGCTCGACATGGGTCGGACACTTCGACGCACCGAAGCTGAAGAAAGCATTCCCCGCAATGGCAGACTATGATCTCATCGCGCTCTTCCCCGTCGGCTATCCGACGGAAAAGGGTGTCCCCTCCCCACGCCACAAGGAGCGCAAGAGTGCCGTGGACATCGTGCAGGTGCTCTAGGGACAGCAAACCACATACAAAAATCCCCACCCTAGGGTGGGGATTTTTGTATCCGCAAAGGATCTTTTACTTCGTGAAGTTGAACGCGCGCTTGCCCGGATAGACCGCACTTGCGCCGAGCTGCTCCTCAATGCGCAGGAGCTGGTTGTACTTCGCAACACGCTCGGAACGGGACGGTGCACCCGTCTTGATCTGTGCCGTGTTGAGTGCAACAGCGAGATCGGCAATCGTCGTGTCCTCGGTCTCGCCCGAACGATGCGACGTAACCGCCGTATAGCCTGCCTTATGCGCCATCTTGATCGCCTCAAGCGTCTCGGAGACCGAGCCGATCTGGTTCAGCTTGATGAGGATGGAGTTCGCTGCGCCGAGCTCAATGCCCTTCTTCAGGCGCTCCGTGTTCGTGACGAAGAGATCGTCGCCGACGAGCTGGACCTTATGGCCGAGTGCCTTCGTCATCGCCTTCCAGCCGTCCCAGTCCTCCTCGTCGAGACCGTCCTCGATCGAGTAGATCGGGAACTGGTCGATGAGCGACTCCCAATGCTTGATGAGATCATCCGACGTGAACTTCTTGCCGGACTTCGGCTGATGATAGAAGCCCTTGCCCTTCTCCTTGTCCTTCCACTCGGAGGAAGCCGCATCCATCGCGAGGACGAAATCCTGTCCGGGCTTGTAGCCGGCATTCTCAATCGCCTTCAGGATGTGCTCGATCGTGTCCTCATCGGAGTCGAGATCCGGCGCAAAGCCGCCCTCGTCGCCGACCGCCGTCGTCTTCCCTTCCTTCTTGAGGAGTGCCTGCAGCGCATGGAACACCTCAGTCGACCAGCGCAGTGCCTCGCGGAACGTCGGTGCGCCTGCCGGCATAATCATGAACTCCTGCGTATCGACAGAGTTCGTCGCATGTGCGCCGCCGTTCAGAATGTTCATCATCGGAACGGGCAGGACATTCGCCTGCAGCCCGCCGAAGAAACGGTAGAGCGGAATATCCTCGGACTTTGCCGCCGCATCCGATGCTGCAATTGAAACAGCAAGAATCGCGTTTGCACCGAGTTTCGACTTGTCTTTCGTGCCATCCACGTCGAACATCGCCTGATCAACGGCATAGATGTCGCTCGCCTCGAGGCCGAGGAGTGCAGGAGCGATCTTCTTGTTGACGTTGTCAACCGCCTTCGAGACACCCTTGCCGCCGAACTTCGACTTGTCGCCGTCACGCAGCTCCAGCGCCTCGAACTCACCCGTGGATGCACCCGAGGGAGAAGCACCGCGGCCAATCGTGCCGTCCTCGAGAACGACCTCTGCCTCGACCGTCGGATTGCCGCGCGAATCGATGATCTCACGACCGATGACCTGAGCGATTCTTAAATAATCACGCATGAAAATTCCTCCTCATCACCATAACGAAAGGATACCCCTTCCGAATACGCCAATTCCCAGGCGCATCCTTCTCTGTGATATTATACGTTCTTTCTTGCCAAAAATCAATGCAGTAGCACCTCATGCCGGAACTTCCTTAAAACTTTTTAGGAAAGCACGAAAACACTCAGAAGAATCTTGATGCAAGAATAAACGACACGTATTTGATATTATTAGTGTATATTTTTTTCTATTGTGTGACCTAGGTTACAAAATTTTCAAACAAAATATGATAAAATACGAAGTGTCAACGGGGAATACGAAACGTCCTCCCCGACATCTTTCCCCCCCGTTGATCATCCCTCTATGGGAACGTTTCCCTGCGTTCCTATTTGTAAGGCAAAATCCTTACATCCCATTTCTCAAGCCGCAGGTATTCCCAACCTGCGAGCATCCCTTTCCAGGAAAAAGAGCCGACCACCCTGTCGGCTCTTTTTCTGTGCGTATTTATCCGAGCGCGACATCGAGCATCATCATGAGCGTAAAGCCCACTGCAAACGAGAGCACGCCGATGTTCGAGTGCTCTCCCTCGCTCATCTCCGGAATCAGTTCCTCCACCACGACGTAGATCATCGCGCCCGCCGCGAAGGAAAGTGCATAGGGCAGAATGGGCACGATGAGTGCCGTTGCAAGCACGGTCAGCACGCCGCCGATCGGCTCGACCGCCCCCGAGAGGACGCCGCCCGCAAAGGCGCGCCACTTTCCCATCCCCGCCGCACGCAGCGGCATCGAGATGATCGCCCCCTCGGGAAAGTTCTGGATGGCAATACCGAGGGAGAGCGCGAGCGCAGCACCAAGCGTAATGCCCTCGCTGCCGCTCAGCCAGCCCGCGTAGATCGCACCGACGGCCATCCCCTCGGGGATATTGTGCAGGGTCACGGCGAGGACGAGCATCGTCGTCCGCGAAAGGCGGCTGTGCGGTCCCTCCGCCTGCTGCGCATTCATGTGCAGATGCGGAATAATGTGATCGAGGACGAGGAGAAAAAGCGTCCCCGCCCAGAAGCCGACGACGGCAGGAACAAAGGCAAACTGCCCGAGATCAGCGGAGCCCTCCATCGCAGGGATGAGGAGGCTCCAGACCGATGCCGCCACCATGACGCCCGCAGCAAAGCCCGTCAGCCCACGCTGCACGCTGCGGTTGAGTGTATCCTTCAGGAAGAAAACACAACCGGCACCGAGTGCCGTCCCAAGAAAGGGGATCATAAGCCCCTCAAAAACATCTGACATAGCATCACCTCTTTATGAGAAGTATATCAGATAATTACGTCAATATCAATGATAACTTTTCTCATTTATCACGGCATCTTATGATAGTCAAGAGCTCCGCCATAACAGTCACAGAGTTTCTGCGCGTATGGATCATGTTCCTCGTCGAAATTTTTTACAGCAATTGTGCCCAAGGAATATCGTTTGTAGAGAACGGATCTGGGAATCACCATGCCGCGGTCAATCACCTGTTCTTTCAGATCCATCAGCTGCGCGTAAATCACCTCATACAAGGCAACCTCAGGAGACATCTTCCGCAGCTGATCTGTTTCTGCCATCGCCTGCGCCATGATCTCCTGATAATACGCCTTGGTTCTCCGCGTACTGAGTCTGATATACATAGTTCCTTTCTCTCCATCGAATAGGCAAAAAAGGCACGCTGCTCCTACAAGTGCGTGCCTTTTTTTAAGTACTGATAAATTCAGCACTTCCTTTACTCCAACGAAACGATTTTATTCTTCAGTACATAGACGAGTGCCTGCGTGCGATCATTCACCTTCAGCTTGTGAAAGACGCTCGTAAGGTGGTTCTTGACCGTCTTTTCGGAGAGCCCCAACGCCTTGCCGATGTCCTGATTCGACAGGCCCTTTGCAATACAGCCGAGCACGTCCATCTCGCGCGGGGTGAGACGTTCGCCACGGCTCTCGTCCCAGATCTCCTTCGCCATGCGCCCAACGTCGCCCGAGATCGCGGGCGTGCCAAAGAGACGCTCGGCGAGCTTCGGATAGACGAAGGGATTGCCCTCATTGACCATGTGGATTGCCTTGATGAGCACATTCGGTTCGACGTCCTTGAGCAGGTAGCCGAGTGCCCCGTTCTTCAGCATTTCGAGCACATAGTTATCACTGTCGTGGATCGTGAGCGCGATGATCTTCACGCGTGAGCGCGCCTGCTTCAGCTGCTTCGTCACGTCCAGCCCCGTCAGCCCCGGCATATTGATATCGAGCAGGAGGATGTCGGGTTTGAGCATGAGCGTGCGCGCCAGTGCTTCCTGCCCGTCCTCTGCTTCGCCGACGACCTCGAGATCGTCTTCAAAATTCAGTACGCGCTTGATCCCCTGCCGCAAGAGCGCGTGGTCGTCTGCTAAGAGTATTCTGATTGCCACCCTTGATCTCCTCTTTCCGTCGTATTTCATCACTCGTCCAACACATGTGCTGTAAGAAAAATCATCAGTTCCGTCTCATTTCTGCTCGTCCGTACCGTGCGGAAGAATGCCCCCAAGAGCGGCAGGTCGCCGAGAAACGGAATCTTCGCGAGCGTACGCGACTCATCGCTGTCAATGAGCCCGCCGATCACCATCGTCTCACCGTTTTTCAGGCGGACCGTGGTGTCCGCGCTCCGCTTTTGGAACCGGTACGCCTTCAGATCGTCAACGAAAACGGGCGTACTGACCTCCGTGTGCACGCGTGCGACGATGTTGCCATCTGCCGTGACACGCGGCGTATAGCGTAGGATAATACCTGCCTCGCGGTACTCGATGCCGGTCGTCGTGACATTATTCGATGTCGTCACGACCGGCACGGGCACCTCCGCACCAATATTGATCAGTGCCTCACGCCCCTGCACGGTCGTCACGTTCGGACGGGCAAGCATCTTTGCCTTGCCCTCCGAGACGAGTGCGCGGATCGCCGCCGTGTAGTAGAACTCATACGGCATGCCCTCGGGTCCGCGTCCAAAGCGTATGATTCCGGGGGCACTCGTACCATCCATCCCCGCATTGCGTCCGCTGACGTGCCAGCTTCCTGACGCATCGCGTGAGACGTCCGGGTACTGCGGCAGAGATGACCATGACCAGTCGATGCCGAGTTCCTTTGCCGCCCGCTTGGAGACAGCAACAACACGCGCCTCAAGCGACACCTGACGCGGTGCCGTGTCGAGTGCAGAAACGATCTCACGCACGGCACGAGCCTCCGACTCCGTACCGTAAAAGAGAAGCGTATTCGTCGCCGTATCCACAAGGACACGCTGCGGCGCATCGGAATCCGAGTCCTCATTTTCGCTCGTATCTTTATTATTTTTCGACACGATTGCGCGTTTTCCTTCACCCGTGAGGGATAAATTTGCCGCATGGGCGAGTTCCTCGGGATCAGCATAGCGGACGACATAGGTATGAACGCGACGCTGTGCATCGCGCACCTCTGTGCCGACGGCCAGCCACACATCCCCATGCCGTTCAAGGTGGATCCCGCGAGCGGCGGCAATGAGGTGCAGCACCTCCTCCGCCTCGCCCGTAAGATGCGCCGTTACCGTCCCCGTCACGCTATCATCGACGATGAGCGGCAGATTCCCCATGCGCGCCGCCGCGAGGAGCACAGACCGCACATCGCCGCCCGTCACATCAACGGTCACGGATGCAGCAGAAACCGGTGCAGCAAAAAGCAGCAGTCCAAAGAACACAGCCCTGATGATCCATCGCTTCATCCTATTTACTCCCTCGTAAGCGTAATGACGCCATGCGCCGTGCGCAGTGTCGCCGTTCGCTCAGTTAGTGCGTCAAGGGTATAGCCATGCCATGTATCGCCCGCAGCAAGCGCCGCACTGTCCTTCCCTCTAGCGAGGATGGCGATCCTCCGTCCGTCTGCCCCCGTCACAATGCCGCGCAGTACGAGCGGCGTCTCTGCCTTAGGCTGTGCCTGCGGCGGCAGCGGTGGAGCGGCAGGAGTGAGCTGCGACGGCGGCTTTTCCTCGTGTGGCATTGCCGAAATTGGCATAGCACCTGTCTCACCCTCCGCTGCATGCGCCATGGTAAAGGGGTTGTGCAGAGCCCTGCCCTCCGCCGCAGCGGACAGCCCCTGCACCTCTGTCACGGACGCATCGACATGGCTGACCGCAGGCGGCACAGGCGCCGGCAAAGGATCCTCATGGAGCATGGCACAGAGAGAAAGGAGCAGGAGTAGTCCCGCGCCGACCGCCGCCTGCTGACGCCGATACCGCGCACTGAGATAGTCTTTCCAGCGTTCGAGCACGCATGCCTCCGATAAGCAAAGAGGGACTGCTGCTGCAGTCCCCCCCAAAAAAACATATCCACACACTCAGACGTGCGGTTCCCACACCGCATGCCTAAGCATTTTTTAGCCCTTTTTCTTCAGCTCTTGCAGCTTCGGTCCCATGATGCGCTTATACGCCTCAACACCCGGCTGATCGAACGCATCGACATCCGCCAACTCACCCTCGTAGGCAATGGACATCGCAAGCATGTAGAGCAGCTCGCCAAGATGATACGGCGTCAGCTCCGGCAGTGCAAACACGGCACTGTAGCGCTTGTTCGACGCAAGTGCATCGGCGTTTGACTGGCGCGCTACCTCAAGTGCCGCCCCCATCGTCACACCCGCCACATCCGCGAGTTTCTTGACCTCGGGGAACACATTCGGAATGACAAGATCATCTGCCCACTTGTCGATGCGGATGAACTGCACCACCTTGTTGAGCTTGCCCTCCTGATGCTGCTGTGTCTGCGCGTGCATATCCGTCGTGCCGACCGCAACGACAGGCGTACGGCCGTAGCAGACTTCCTTGCCCTCCTTGTTGAACTGCTTGCCAAGCGACTCGGCGAGCAGCTGAATGTACCACTCGGAGACGGACTTCAGATAGTCGCCATAGGGCATCATGACCTCGATGTCGCGGCCGTGCTTCTCGGATGCCGCAAACTTCAGCGCGGCGTTGAGCATCGCGGGATTCTTCCAGAGGTCGTCATTCTGACAAGCCTCGTCCATGTCACGCGCCCCCGCGAGGAAGCTCTCAATATCAAAGCCGATGCACGCGGCGAGCGTCAGCCCGACCTCGGTAAAGACGGTGAAGCGTCCACCCACGCCGTCCGGCACAGCGAACTGCTTCCAGCCCATATCCATCGCGAGCTTTTTGAGCAGCGTCGGCTTCTCCTCGTTCGGGTCGGTGACCGCGACCACCTCAACCTCGATATTGTCCGCCTTCATGAACGCATCGTACATCACCATGAAGTTCGACATCGTATCGAGCGTGCCGCCCGACTTCGAGATGACGAGCAGCATGATGCGCAGCGGCTGTCCGCCATGCGTTTTCTTGATCTGTGCAACATCCTTCATGTGGTTGATGATGTCGCCCGTACGGCGCGGGTCGATGTTGTTGCCGCTGAAGTAGATGCGCGGATAGTTGTCCCGCTGCTCGTTCGAGAGCGAGTTCCAGAGCTCACCGCAGTGCACGTCGAACAGTACCTTGTTCCCGAGGAAGGAGCCGCCGATGCCGAGGGAAATGACGACATCCGTATTCTCCTGCACGTGCTTACCGAGCTCCTTCAGACGTGCGATAGACGCGGGCGAGTTGATGTTGCCTTCCTTGATGTACGGCGTCTGCGAGAACAGCACCTTCTCCGGCTCCCCGTCCTTCGAGAGATGCCCACGGATAAAGCCTGTCTCACGCATGACCTTCATCGCTGCGTGCGCTTTTTTGAGCGCATCGGCGTAGGAGGCGAGATCGGCATCTGTCACCTTTCCCTCACCATAGAGATCGTCATAGTCAAACGTAAACCCTGACTTCAGTACAAGACTCATCCAAAAAGCCCCTTTCTTTATGCGCGGATCTCCGCGAGCAGTTCGTCCGTCTTCTCCTTTAACAGGGCTTTGTCCTGACGCGTCTCCACATTGAGACGAATCACAGGTTCTGTATTCGACATACGCAGATTGAAGCGCCACTTGTCAAACTCGATGGAGAGACCATCCACCTTCGTCACCTTACCGCCCGGACCGTACTTTGCTTCGATGCGATCCATGACCGCCTTGGCGTCGGCGACCTTGCTGTTGATCTCACCCGACGTCGGATAGCGATCCATACGTGCCTGCATGAGCTCCGACAACGTCTTGCCGCCCGCCGCGCTCATCAGCTCTGCGACGAGCAGCCACGGAATCTGTCCGCTGTCGCAGTAAGAGAACTCACGGAAATAATGATGCGCGCTCATCTCGCCGCCATAGATCGCATTGACCTCGCGCATCTTGTCCTTAATGAAGGCGTGGCCGCTCTTGCACATGACTGCCTTGCCGCCCAGCTGCTCTGCAATCTCAAGCGTATTCCACGTCAGACGCGGGTCGTAGATGACGCTCGCGCCCTTATTCTTTTTCAGGAATGCCTCGGCGAGGAAGCCGACCATGTAGTAGCCCTCGATGAAGCCGCCCTTCTCGTCAAAGAGGAAGCAGCGATCGAAGTCGCCGTCCCATGCCACACCGAAGTCCGCCCCCGTCTCGCGCACGACCTTCGCCGTCGCCTCACGGTTCTCCTGCAGGATGGGGTTTGGCACGCCGTTCGGGAAATTGCCGTCCGGCTCGTTATAGACCTTGACCAGCTCGAAGGGCAGGAACTTCTCCATCGCATTGATGATCGGGCCTGCCGCACCGTTGCCCGTATTGACGACGATCTTATACGGTTTCAGCTTGCTCACATCGACATAGGAAAGGATATGCTTAACATATTCATCCAATATATCCTTCTTCTCGATATGTCCCGCCGAGGGTGCGGGGTCGGGATAGGTACCGCCGACCGCCATCGCCGCGATGTCCTTGAGCCCCGTATCGCTTGAGATGGGGCGCGACTCCGCGCGGACGAACTTCATCCCATTGTACTGCTTCGGGTTATGGCTCGCCGTAATCATAATGCCGCCGTCGAGCCCCAGATGCGCCGTCGTGAAGTAGATCATCTCCGTGCCGCACTGGCCGATGTCAACAACGTTGCAGCCTGCCTCCGTCAGCCCCTTCGCGAGTGCATCGCTCAGTGAAGGTCCCGACAGTCGTATATCATGCCCAATGGCAACCGACTTCGCCTGAAACAGCGTCGGGAAGCTGCGTCCGACACGATACGCCAGTTCTTCGTTCACCTCGTCCGGATAGACGCCACGCACATCGTATGCGCCAAAGCCCTTGTCTGTTACTGCCATAAACGTCCCCTCCTCATGGGGTGCCCACGCGCCCCCGCTCCCCTCTCGGCAGTCGCATAAACTGTGCCGAAGAGGCATGAAAAAATCGTATATAGTAGTATTTCGCCATTTTTTTCGCATTTCCTGTTTGCTTCCCAAAATTTTGAGAACGTTTTACAAGAGCAACTAAGGAATCACTGATAAAATGAGGTCTGCCAGATTGGCGTAGATTTTTTCGTCCGAACGAGGTGGAAAACCGGACGCAGAGTGGTGCTCTGTGGAGGATTTTCCGCCGAAGTGCGGGCAAAAAAGATGCGTCAAGATGGTTGTACCGAATTTATCAGTGCTTCCCTAAGTTTACATCAATGACCTCTTGTGCTAGGATAAAAATATCATAGAATGTTATCATTTGCTGCATGAAAGTCTGGTGTCCGCATGGACGAAGTTATGTCACGGCTGATCTTCCTCGTCACCGATCTGATTCTGCCGCTCATCGTCGGCTACGTTCTCTATCAGCACCGACTGCTCTCCGACGGGATGCTCAATCGCCTCATCCGCATCAATATCGTCGCGTTTTTTACGTTACTCTCGCTCTTCAGCTTCTGGGCTCTCCCACTGACCAAGGATGTACTCGTCCTGCCCTTTTTCTTTGCGTTTATCATCCTCTTTCCGGGATTTATCAGTTGGCGTTTCCTCGGACGGCGGTTCCACAGCTCCATCGACCGCGGTACACATCTCATCTCCGCGCTGCTCTCGAACATCGGCACGCTCGGCGGCATCTGCGCCTATATCATCTATGGAGAGCGCGGCTTTGCCTATGCACAGATCGGCAGTGCCTGTCAGAACCTCGTGCTCGTCCTGCTCGCCTTCCCCATCGCCCAGTACTACTATCTCCTGCACAAGAGCCACGGGCGCAGCGCCCGCCTTGATGCGCGCGGCTTTCTGGGGCTCCTCATCTCGTGGAATCAGCTCAGCATCCTCGGCATGGCGGCGGGGCTCGCCCTCAATGCGGGCGGTGTCGTGCGCCCGCCCATCCTCGCAGAGACATTCTCCTACCTCATCCACGTCTCCGCATGGATTGCGATGCTCCCGATCGGCTCCCTCATCAACTTTCGACGGGCACGCCACTTCATCTATCTGACACTCGACATGATTCTCCTGCGCTTTCTGATCGTCCCCGCCGCTACCTTTATCGTGGCACGGCTCATCATCAGCGACCCCATCATCCAGAACTCCCTCGTTCTGTTCGCGGGCGTGCCAGCCGCGATCAACGCCACCCTCACCGCCCGTCTCTACCATCTGAACGTCGACTACACCATCGCCGTCTTTCTCGTCACCACCGTTCTCTACCTCTGCATTCTCTTCCCCATCACCTTCTTCCTGTTTCGATAAATGAAATGCACTTTCTGGAGAGAAGGTGCCTGCGCAAACACCACCATAACCAGCCTAGAAAGAGGTCCTTCCCTATGGACAGTTCGGATTTTCGCATCATCTATCTCTTTACCGACCTTCTCGCGCCCCTCATCGTCGGTTATCTTCTCTATCGACGCGGCATGATCTCTGACGACCTCATCCGACGCATCCTGCGCCTGAACGTCATCGTCATCTACACCATCCTTGCCCTCATGAGCTGCTGGACACTCCCGATCTCGTGGGATCTCGCGCTCATCCCCGTCTATGGCATTCTCATCGTCCTCTTTCCGGGGTTCATCGGCTGGGCATTCTTCATCCGCAAATACCACAACCCGCTTGACCGCGGTGCCTTTCTCTGCAACGCCATGATGTCGAACATCACCACCCTCGGCGGAGTCTGTGCCTACATCATCTACGGCGAGCAGGGTTTCGGCTACGCGCAGATCATGGGCATCTTTCAGACGATCCTGCTCGTCCTCGCCGTCTTTCCGATGGCGCAGTTCTACTGTCTCCAGCATGAAAATCACGGCGGCACGGGCAAGGTAAGCCTACGCGTGCGCGACATTCTCCTCTCGTGGAATCAACTCAGCATCCTCGGCATGGCGGCGGGGCTTCTGCTCAACGCGGCGGGCATTGCACGTCCGCCCGCTGTGGGCACGGCATTCGAGGGACTGATTCACTTCGGTGCATGGTTTGGCATGCTGCCCGTCGGTGCGCTCATCAACCTGCATCGCACACGTCGCTATGCGCCCTACACCCTCGACCTCTTGATCCTGCGCTTTCTCATCATGCCCGCCTTTATGTTCGCGATCAGCTATCCCTTCGTCCGTGATCCCGTTCTGCTCGGCGCGATCATCGTCTTCTCCGTCACGCCCGGGGCGATCAACTCCGTCACAGCGGCAAAACTCTATCGCCTCAACGTGGACTTCACCATCTCGGGATTTCTCACGACGAGCATCGCCTTCTTCTTTCTCATCTATCCCGCACTCTACTTCCTGCTGCGGTGATTCGTTTTACGCATCATAAACGGGGACTGCTGCACGAAGCTGTAAAC
>JABZYJ010000059.1 GCA_015265235.1 Selenomonas sp.
GAACGGAACCGGCCGGTGTCTCGATCACCATAAACTCTCCGTCCGTACGTGTAGAAGATGAGGAACGCGAAAACACCGCAAAGAAGAACTTTAGGCTGAACAGAAAATACACCGCACAGCCTGCAAGAAGTTCCTGACGAGACAGTGCATAGCGAACTTCATTCAACCAGATACTCTCCGGCAGGATACGCAGTGCCGCCGCTGCGACGGCAACAGCGAGTGCCATGCCGAGAATCGCATACGGCAGGAGGAGCAGACGGTTAAGAATCCCCATGGTTCATAGCCCCCGACTGCACTTAGTGTACACGCGACTCCTCGACCTTCGGCTCCTCCTCAGGGAATCCAACGCCCTGCACATGCACGTTCACCTCGACCACAGACAGCCCCGTCATGGTCTCAATGGCGCGCTTGACATTCTCCTGTGCCGCAAGGGCAACCTCAGGAATGCGGATGCCATATTTGACGATGATGTAGAGATCGACCGCAGCCTCTTTCTCACCGACTTCGACCTTGACCCCCTTGGAGAAATTCTTACGTCCCAAGATCTCAGCGATGCCGCCGGCGATACCGCCGCTCATGCCCGCAATTCCATCGACTTCCGTCGTGGCAAGCCCCGCGATAATGCTGACGACCTCATCGGCGACACGAATCGTCCCAAGACCTGTTTCCTTCTTTACAACATCCTTCTCATTGTCCATGTTCATACCCTCCAAATTTAATATGATTATACTCAGGCGCGCTCGATGTAGTTGCCCGTGCGCGTATCAATGCGCAGGACATCTCCCTCGTTGATAAAGAGGGGCACGCGCACCTCATAGCCAGTCTCGACCTTTGCCATCTTCGTCGCGCCCGTCGCCGTATTTCCCTTGACACTCGGCTCGCACTCGACGACCTTCAGATTGACGGAGTTCGGCAGCTGGATGCCGATGATGCGCCCCTTGAACTGCTGCACCGCCACCTCCATGTTCTCCATGAGGTAGTTCAGCGCATCGCCCAACTGCTCACGCGTCAGTTCCGTCTGCTCATAGGTCTCCGTGTTCATGAACGTATAGACGCCGTCCGCCTCATAGAGGTACTGCATGGTATGCGTCTCGAGATGCGCCGCAGGCATCTTCTCGTTCGGGTTGAACGTTCGCTCCACCACGGCACCGGTCTCGACGTTCTTGATCTTCGTACGGACGAACGCGGCACCCTTTCCCGGTTTCACGTGCTGAAAATCAACAATCTGCCAGACGCCCCCATCGTACTCAATGGTCAGGCCTGTGCGGAAATCGGTGCTGTTAATCATATTGTTCGTTCCTCCATATCTGTTATACCTTTACACATTATAGCGGGTTTATATACATATTTCAATAAATTCTTTTGGCGCGTGCGTCAGCGGCTCCGCTCCGTCATGCGTGATGAGCACCGTATCCTCGATGCGGATTCCGCCCCAGCCCGGAATATAGATTCCCGGCTCATCGGTAATCAGCATATTCTCCTGCAGTGCGACAGGACAGGACTTCGAAAGGCGCGGCTCCTCGTGAATCTCAAGCCCAAGGCTATGTCCAAGCCCATGTCCGAAATACTGTACAAGATTCTTCTCAGCGAGAGCATCGCGTGCCACGCGGTCTGCCTCGATCCCTGTGACCCCGGGATGCAGTGCCGCGAGTGCACGCTCCTGCGCCGCGAGCACGGCATCATAGCGCTCGCGCTGATGCGCGTCTGCCCGTCCGACACAGATGGTCCGCGTGATGTCCGAGCAGTAGCCCTCATAGACCGCGCCGAAGTCCATCGTCACGAGCTCGCCACGCGCGATCTCCTTCGTACTTGCCACGCCGTGCGGCAGACTGCCCCGCACCCCCGAGGCGACAATCGTCGTAAAGGCAGGGCGCTCCGAGCCCTCACGCCGCATGAAGTACTCCATCTCAGCAGCCACCTCGCACTCCGTCATGCCGGGGCGAATGACGGTGATGATGTGCGCGAATGCTGCATCGGCAATCGCACAGGCACGGCGAATGGAAGCGATCTCATCCGCATCCTTGAACCATGCGCAGTGCATCGAGAGAGAGCGACGTGTCAAAGGAGATCTCTCCCAGCATAGGCTTCAGCTGTTCATACCGATCACAGGTCAGTGCGCCGCCCTCAAAGCCAAGCGCGAGAATCTCAAGCTCCTGCGCCGCCTCTGCAATCCTTTTGCTCAGTCCCTCATGCTGTTCGACGACATCATAGCTTGGTGCCTGCAGCTGCGCCTGCTCCGTATAGCGATTGTCTGTCATGAGAAGAAGCCGCTCGGGGGTTATGAGAAGTGCCGTGGAGTCGCCGCGAAAGCCGCTAAAATAATGGACACTCTCCTCTTTCGTGACAAGCACACCGTCCAGAACCTTCTCTGCCATGAGCGCACGCAGACGCGCGACTCGTCTCTCAATCTCCATTGTATCCCTCCATGCGGCAGATAATTGCCTCAAGTGCCGCCATGTAGCTCTCCGCCCCCAGCCCTGCAACCTGCCCCCAAGCGACCGGCGCAATCACCGAGTGATGCCGGAACTCCTCGCGCTGATGGATGTTCGAGAGATGAACCTCGATAACGGGAACCTCAGCGGCAGAAATGGCGTCGCGGATGGCAATACTGTAATGCGTAAAGGCAGCGGCATTCAGGATAATGTAGTCCGTGTTCCCGCGTGCTGCCTGAATGGCATCCACCAAGACACCCTCGTGATTCGACTGCAGAAATGTGATTGCAAGGCCTGCACGCTCCGCGCGGCGGCGCAGGCGTTCGTTGATGTCGGCGAGTGTCAGCGCGCCGTAAATCTCAGGCTCACGCGTCCCGAGCATATTGAGATTCGGCCCATTCAACACCAATATTTTTCCCATCATACTCCTCTAATAGCGCACGTCAAAGCTGCGCTCCCCCTCAAGCAGAGCGCGTTCCTCGACCGTGAGATGATTCACGTGGATAAACATATTTCCTGCACGCATGGCGTCAAATGCCGCGTCGACGGCATCCGCTGTGCCCTGCAGCTCCATTGTCACCGTGCCGTCCGACATATTCTTGACCCAACCCGTGATGTCACGCATCACCGCCTGCTGGCGGACAAACATACGAAAGCCCACGCCCTGCACGCGCCCTTCGGCACACGCAAAGCGGCGAATCACCGTGCTCATAACCCATCTCCCTTTTTCATTGGCACATCGCGGCGCAGGATGCTGTATGGCTCTGCCGGGTGCACCAGCCGAATGCGCACAATCTGCTGCGGGTGCGGTGCAGCGTCGATCGGCGTCCCCTCCGCATCCCACATGGCATCGAGAATTTGGCGAAAGGACATCCCCTTCGGCTGAAAGATCTCAATCTCCTGTCCGACGCGCATGTGATTGCGCTGCTCCACCTCTGCCAGCCCCGTCGCAGCATCATAGGCACGCACCAGCCCGACGAACTCCGAGGTCTGCTCATAGGACGAAGATCCATAGATCTGATCCTCCGCCGTCGTCTTTCCGAAGAAAAAACCCGTCGTGTACGCACGGTGGGACACCTTATTCAGTTCCTCCAGCCACGATGGTTCGACATGGTAGGGCTGCTCCGACAGGCAGGCATCCAGCGCCGTGCGATACGCCTTCACAACGCTCGCCACATAGTGAACGCTCTTCATGCGTCCCTCGATCTTCAGACTGTCCACGCCGCATGCGATGACCTCGTCCAGATACGGGAGCAGGCACAGATCCTTCGAGTTCATGATATAGGTACCGCGCTCATCCTCGGCGATGGGATAGTACGCTCCGGGACGGGATTCCTCGACCAGTGCATACTTCCATCGACAGGACTGGGCACAGCTTCCGCGGTTCGCATCGCGCCCCGTAAAGTAACTGCTGAGCAGACATCGTCCGGAATAGGAGATACACATCGCACCGTGCACGAACAGCTCCAGCTCCACGTCCGTCACCCGCCGAATCTCCTGTATCTCCGCCGCCGAGAGCTCACGTGCGAGCACGACGCGCGCCGCGCCAAGCTCCTGCCACGCGCGCACCGTGCGCCAGTTGACATTGTTCGCCTGTGTGCTGACATGGATGGGAAGTCCGGGTGCCGCCTCGCGTGCACACATAAAGACACCGAGGTCGGCAACGAGGACAGCGTCTGCCCCTGCCTCCTTAAGAAAGCGCAGATAGTCCGGCAGTGACACCAGATCCTCATTGTGCGGGAACACATTGACCGTCACATAGATCTTCTTTCCCATCCCATGAGCAAGGCGAACGGCCGCCGCAATCTCGTCCTCTGTAAAGTTCCCGCCAAAGGCACGCAGGCCGAACTGCCGTCCGCCGAGATACGCCGCATCCGCACCATAGCGGAGCGCCGCCGCCAGCTTCTCCATCGTCCCCGCGGGAGCAAGGAGCTCAGGTCTGCGCGTCATCGGAGCACCTTCACTGCATCAGCGCACCTGATCGACAAGGGCGAGGTGATCCGCATAATTCGTTGCATAGTAATTCTTTCCATTCCGATCCGCCACGAAATACAGATAGTTCGTATGTGCGGGATGCAGCACGGCCATCAGCGACGCTGTACCGGGGCTTGCGATCGGCCCCGGCGGCAGGCCGACATTCTGATAGGTATTATAGGGCGACGCGACTTCCGTGTCGCTGTAGAGGAGATCCTCCTTCGGCTCATCGAGCAGATACTGTACCGTCGGGTCGGCCTGCAGCGGCATACCGAGGCGCAGGCGCTTCAAAAAGATCTGCGCGATGATCGGGCGATCCTCATCATGATACGCCTCCTTCTCCACGAGGGATGCGAGCGTTACGAGTTCATAGATCGAGAGGTGCATCTCCTTGGCGCGGTCGCGCATCTCCTTCGTCAGGCGATGATCGAAATTCTCTGCCATCATCGTCATGATCGAGTCGACATCGAACGAATCGCTCAGCTCATAGGTGTCGGGGAAAAGGAACCCCTCTGCCGCATAACGCACATTCTCATGCTGCTCTATATAGGGATAGGGGCGAAATGTCTTGGCGCGCTCCATAAAGTCATCCGCGCGCACGAGCCCTTCCTTTTCCAGCCGCTCGGCGATCTCCTTCACGCCGAACCCCTCGGGAATCACGAAGCGGATCGTGACGGTATTGCCATAGACGAGTTTTTCCAGCGCATCACGCGGCGTCATCCCGGTCTGCATGGCGAACGTACCGGTCTTGACCTTGTTTTCAAGTCCGTTCAGCTTCGCCGTCCACCAGAACTTCATCTCGCTGTCGATCACACCGCGTTCATGCAGTTCCTTGCCGATGCTGCTGACACTCATTCCGGGGCGCACGGTAAAGTACACAGGCGTCCCCTCATTGGTGGGCGAGGCGGACGGCGACGCGATCAAAAGCGCAAAAACAAGGAAGAGGAGGGCGACCGCAGCCGCCCCGCCAAATATCATTTTCTTTTGCTTTGGGGTTCCCTTTCCGCGGTAAACCGCCCGCAGAGCCTCCTGCCATTCGGCGTGCTCCAGAAAGTCGCGTGTCTTCTGCCACAACTCCTGCAATGACTCCCGCAACAAAATCCATCCTCTCTTGTCTCAGTGTCGTAGGCCCGCGCAGTCTCCTGCTCCACAGAACATCATGGTCCGCTGATGCGGCGGCGATCTGCGATCCTCTTATTCTTCCTCCTGCTCTGCAAGACGCTCATAGGCGCGGCAGACCGCCTCGAACTCCTCGTCCGTCGGATCTGTGTAGATGTCCTCGCCGCTCTCATCCACGATGATCTTGGCAATCGTCGCCTCGTCCTCATCATCACTGTCTTCAAGGGCTCCATCTGCATCCATGTGGAGTGCTACGAGCACGGCAAATCGCTCCGTTCCGAGCGGCACGATCATCTCCTCGCGGTAATAGTGCTCTACTCCCTCCTCATCGGAGATAACGACAATAACGTCCTCGTCGTGAAGTTCTTCCTGCTCAGTCATCTTCTCTGCTCCTTCAATCAAGGAAGCACGGATAAATTCAGTGCACGCCTCCCGGCGCATCTTTTATCCGTGATTTCCCATATTCTGTCGATCCAAAAATCCCTGTAAAATATAGACCGCCGCCATCTTATCGATCACCTTGCGGCGTTTTTTGCGTGAGACATCCCCGGCAATGAGCGCGCGCGAGGCAGCGACAGTCGAGAGGCGCTCATCCCAGTAGTGTACCTCCGTCCCCGGAAAGAGCTCCTCCACCTCCGCCATAAAGGCACGTACAATGCTGCAGCGCTCGCCCTCATCGCCGTTCATGTGCTTTGGCAGACCGGCCACGAGTGCATCGACCTCATACTCCTGCATGAGCTGTCCAAGGCGGGCAAGATCTGCCTCGAGTGTCGTGCGCCGCACGGTCTCAACGCCCTGCGCCGTCAACCCGAGAAGGTCACTGACCGCAATCCCGATCGTCGCATCACCGAGATCGAGTGACATATAGCGTTTCATTTCTCGTGTTCCAGATAGAAGCGCACGAGCTCATCGAGCAGATCGTCCCGCTCAAGGCTCCGTATCTTGCTCCGTGCATCGCGGTGACTCGTCACATACGCGGGATCGCCGGACAGCAAATAGCCGACCAGCTGGTTGATCGGGTTATACCCTTTCTCCCGCATCGCCGCACTCACATCCCGTATGACGACATCTGCCTTTGGCTTATCCTCCCCGAAGGAGAACATCATGGTTTTCTGTTCGTCCATTACCTTACCTCACTATGGAAATAGTCACAGCTTCCCTTGCTTGATCGCATCCAGCGCCGCGTGCAGCGATGGATAAATCCCCGTGCAGATCCCCCGCATCTCCTCCGTCGGCGGCAATGTGTCGGGAATCATCACCGCCACACAGCCCGCTGCCGATGCACCGCGCAGCCCATTGTAGCCATCCTCAAAGACATAGCAGTCCGCCGGTGCGATCTGGATTGCCGCAGCCGCGCGCAGAAAAATATCGGGGGCGGGTTTCCCCCGCTCGACCATATCCCCGCCGACAATGGCATCAAAGTACTCTCTCAGACCGCTCTGCGCGAGATTTTTCTCGATCTGCGCCACCGTCGAACTGCTTGCCGTTGCGATACGGACGCCATGCGCGCGAAAATAATGGAGCAGCTCACGCGCCCCCGGCATGATCGGCAAGTTCTTCGCTGCCTCGTCACGGACGTACTCAGCCACACGGCGCGAATAGGCATAGGCATCCACCGTCGGATAGAAGGAATGCACCACCGCCGCCATCGTCTCACCGCTCGTGCCGCAGCATGCCTTGCCCAATTCCGGGCTGCGCGGCACACCAAATTCATCGGCGACGACCAGCCAACCGTGCTGATACATCTTCTCCGTATCAAAGAGCAGCCCATCCATATCAAAGATTGCGCCTTGCTGCATATCTCCTCCGCCATACCGGAGAAATGAATTCGTACCGGATCAGCCAAATGTCATTTCATCCGTGATTCCCAAAAATCCTATGGTTGATATTACCACAAAATATGAAAAAAGAAAAGGCGCACGCATCGTGCGTCTTTTCTGATCTTCGTCAATCCCGTCCGAGTTTGTCGCGCAGGATTACATCGTGTGCGCCGCCCTCGACGATGCTGGTCGAGGAGACGAGGGTAAGCTTTGCCTTGTCACGGAACTCCGGGAGGCTGAGCGCACCGCAGTTGCACATCGTAGAGCGGATCTTGGAGAGCGTCGTCTGCACGTTCTCCTTCAGCGGCCCTGCATAGGGTACGTAGGAATCAACCCCCTCCTCAAAGGAGAGCTTCTTGCTCCCGCCGAGATCATACCGCTGCCAGTTGCGCGCACGGTTCGAGCCCTCGCCCCAATATTCCTTATAGTAGGTGCCGTTCACCATGACGCGGTCCGTCGGGCTCTCATCGAAGCGTGAGAAGTAACGCCCCAGCATGAGGAAGTCCGCGCCCATGGCAAGCGCGAGCGTCATGTGATAGTCATAGACGATGCCGCCGTCAGAGCAGATGGGGATGTAGACACCCGTCTCCTTGTAGTATTTGTCACGCTCGGCACACACGTCGATGAGTGCCGTTGCCTGTCCGCGTCCGATGCCCTTCGTCTCGCGCGTAATGCAGATGGAACCGCCGCCGATGCCGACCTTGATAAAGTCTGCCCCCGCATTTGCGAGGAAACGGAAGCCCTCACCGTCCACGACGTTGCCCGCGCCAACCTTGACCGAATCACCGAACTCCTCGCGGATGTACTGGATCGTCATGCGCTGCCACTCGGAGAACCCCTCCGAGGAGTCGATGCAGAGGACATCGACGCCCGCGTCGATGAGCGCGGGAACGCGCTCCGTATAGTCGCGCGTATTGATGCCCGCACCGACGATGTAGCTCTTGTTGTCATCGGTCAGCTCCAACTCATTTTCCTTGTTGTCCGTGTAGTCCTTGCGGAACACCATATAGCGCAGGCGCTGATTCTTGTCGATGAGCGGCAGCATGTTGAGCTTGTGCTCCCAGATGAGATCATTGGCGAGCGTCAGGGAGGTCGCATCTGCATCGGCCCAGACGAGCTTCTCGAACGGCGTCATGAACGTATGCACTTTCGTATCGAGCGACATCCGGGAGACACGGTAGTCACGGCTCGTCACGATGCCGACGAGCTTGCCGTTCGCGGAGCCGTCTTCCGTGACCGCCATGGTCGAATGTCCCGTCTTAGCGAGAAGATCGAGCACCCCACCGAGTGTCGTATCAGGACTGATGTTCGAGTCACTGCTGACAAAGCCCGATTTATAGTTCTTCACACGCGAGACCATCGCCGCCTCTGCCTCGATGGACTGCGAGCCATAGATGAACGATACACCGCCCTGCTTGGCGAGGGCAATCGCCATCGTGTCGTTGGAGACCGCCTGCATGATCGCAGAGGTCAGCGGGATATTCATCGTGAGCGCCGGCTCTTCATCACGACGAAATTTGACGAGCGGCGTGCGCAGGGAAACATTTGCGGGGAAGCATTCCGCCGAGGAGTAGCCGGGTACGAGCAGATACTCTCCGAACGTATGCGACGGTTCAGTGTAATAATGCGCCAAGAGAACCCATCCTTTCCACTTTTCGAAGAAAGTACTGAAAAAATTCACCCATTTATCAGTGCTTACCGTAAGATGGCTGTGCTGAATTTATCAGTACTTCCTTAAATTTTTCTGTTAAATATACGCGCTTCCACGCGCTGTGTCAACCAATAAATCAGTATGAGAAACACAGGTGTATGGATAAAAACTCCCTAAGAGTTTCACATTCTCTTAGGGAGTTTTCGGAAGCCATAACGGCTGATCTTCAAATGGTGCCGAAGGCCGGGGTCGAACCGGCACGCTGCTCACACAGCGGCAGATTTTGAGTCTGCTGCGTCTGCCAATTCCGCCACTTCGGCTTGGGGAAATACGAGAGTATTATAGCATTCCGCACGGTCTCTTGTCAAACATCAGCGCAGGCGCGGCTCGATCTTCCGGATGAGATCCATGTCTGCCGCAAACCACGGGACACTGTAGAGATCGGCGCGCCCGAGCCACCGCCCCTCGGAGTGGACACGCAGCTGCGGCTCTCCCGCTGCGAGCCGGCAGAGGTAGAGGCGCATGTTCATGTGATACTCCGGATAGTCGTGGTCAACCGTGCCGAGGAGTTCCTCCACTGTGACCATAACGCCGAGCTCCTCCTGCATCTCACGCACAAGTGCCGCCGCATCCGTCTCCCCCGACTCGACCTTTCCGCCCGCGAATTCCCACGTCCCTGCATACGCTCCATAGGAGCGGCATGCGCCGAACACCTTCCCGTCACGCAGGATCGCTCCTGCGACGACATCAATGTGCTTTCGCTCCTCCATGCCCTACTCCTTCTCGCTCTTATTGCGCCGCAGAAACAGCTGCATCAGCTGTGCACGCGGGTCACATCCATGCGCGACGATCTCATATACCGTCGTGCAGATGGGCAGCTCAACACGATACTCCGCGGCAAGAGCCATCAGTGCCTCAGCGGTGTAAACACCCTCGGCAATCTTATGAAAGTCGCCTGCCGTACCGCGCACGACAGCCTCCCCATAGCGGCGGTTGTTGCTGTGCGGAGAAAAGAGCGTGGCCTCGTAGTCGCCAAGATGCGACAGCCCGTAGATGGTGTCCCCATCGCCCCCCATCGCATGCACCAAACGCGAGAGCTCACGCGCACCGCGCGCCATAAGTGCCCCCTTCAGGCTGCCGTAGGAAAAGCCATCGAGCATCCCCGCTGCGAGCCCAACCACATTCTTCGCCGCGGCCCCGACCTCTGTGCCGAGGAGATCATCCCCATAATAGAAGCGGATGAGGGGACTGCCAAGCACCTCCACCAGATCGTGCAGCACCGCCCGCTCCTCCCCCGCAAGCACCATGCAGTTCGGAATGCCGCGCACAAAGTCCTGCACATGCCCGGGACCAACCCAGACGACGGGCTGTATGTCTGCGCCGAGCTCTTCCTTGACCACGGTGGTCAGGCGCTTTCCCGTGCCGATCTCAAGGCCTTTCATACAGAGAATCATCCGCTTGGTGCGGAGCTCCTCCATGAGGCCGTGTGCGCATACATCGTGCAGGAAGGCACGCAGTGCCTGTGCATGGATGGAGATGATGACGATCTCCGCCGTCTGCAGCGCCGCTGCAAGATCATCCGTCAGATGAACCTCTGGTGGGAGAGTCAGAAACTCATTCGTCCGTGTCTTCTCCAGTACCGCGAGATGTTCCGACCCGCTGCGCCCCCACAGCGTCACTGCATGACCGACACGCTGAGCATACCACGCGTGAAACGAGCCCCAACGCCCACATCCGAGAACCGTAACCCTCATGACGATACCTCCACCGCTGCACCCGTCAGTGCACGTACGACAACCCCCGCCATAATCATCCCCGCCACAGGCGGTACAAAGGACACACTGCCCGGTGCCAGATGCCGTCCCGGTGCCGGCGCACAGATGCCCGCGGCGGGACGCTTCGGACGCTCGCGCGAGCAGACGACCGTGAGACGCCGTACGCCGCGTTCCTTCAGCTTTTTCCGCAGAATACGTGCCAATGGATCACCCTTGGTGCGATAGATATCCATCACCTCAAAGAGTGTGGGGTCGAGTTTGTTGGCCGCCCCCATGCTCGCAATCAGCGGTATATTCCGTGCCTGACACTGTACGGCAAGATCCACCTTCGCCGTCACCGTATCCACTGCATCCACGGCATAGTCATAATGCGCCGCAAAAAAGGAATCCGCCTCCTCAGGCAGATAAAACGCACGAATTTCGCGTACCTGACAATGGGGATTGATCGCTCGAATGCGCTCTGCCATGACCGTGGTCTTGGCTTTTCCCACCGTCTCGGTGAGTGCGTGAATCTGGCGGTTGATATTCGTCACGTCGATCGTATCGTGGTCGATGAGCGTCAGACTGCCTACACCGGCGCGCGCCAACGCCTCTGCCGTGAATGATCCGACCCCGCCGACGCCAAACACGGCCACCGAGCTCGCTGCAAGGCGTGCAAGTCCTGCGTCGCCAAGCAGCATCTCCGTCCGCGCAAAGCGCTGATCCTCCATCATTCCCTCCCCATCCTACATCGAAAAAGCTGCCGCAACTGTGCGGCAGCTTGAAAGAATCAACCAACGGTCATTACTTTACCACGAGAACAGGACACTTGGACTGCTCGACCACATACTGGCTGACGCTGCCCAGCAGAA
>JABZYJ010000005.1 GCA_015265235.1 Selenomonas sp.
GTGCGAGCTGATCCATGAAACGCTGCTCCTGATCGATGGGGTCGTTCAGCTCGGTGAACCCATTGGCGAGCTCACGTCCATAGACGAAGAACTCAAAACGATCCGTAATGCGCGGGTCGTCCGCATTCCGCTTGGCGAGCGGCGAGATCTCCGTCGGATGTCCCGTGATGAAGGTCGGCTGCATCAGAGACTCCTCGACCTTCTCCTCAAATGCCGCATTGAGAATTCCACCGATGCCATGACGCTCCTCGAACGGGACGTGAATCTCGCGCGCCATGGCGCGTGCCTCTTCAACCGTATGGCAGGAGAGGAAGTCCTTCCCCGTCGCCTCACGAACAGCATCATTCATGCTGATGGTGCGCACCTGCCCAAGGTCAATCTCGACCCCCTGATACGTGATCTTCGTCGTCCCCAGCACATCCTCTGCTGCCTGACGGACAATGCCCTCCGTGATCGCCATGAGATCGCGATGGTCGGCAAAGGCCTGATAGATCTCAATGGAGGTAAACTCAGGGTTATGCCGTACGTCCATCCCCTCGTTGCGGAAGATACGCCCCATCTCGTAGACGCGATCCAGTCCGCCGACGATCAGGCGCTTTAGACTGAGCTCCGTCGCAATACGCAAATAGAGGTCGATGTCGAGCGCGTTATGATGCGTGATAAAGGGACGCGCTGCTGCCCCGCCTGCGAGCGTAGAGAGCACGGGCGTCTCAACCTCAAGGAAGTCACGCGCATCGAGATAGCGGCGAATCGACTGAAGGATTGCCGTGCGCTTGCGGAATGTCTCGCGCACCTCCTGATTCACCATGAGATCAAGATAGCGCTGACGATAGCGCGTATCTACGTCCTTCAGTCCATGGAACTTCTCAGGCAGAGGACGAAGTGCTTTGGCGAGGAGGTCAAAGTCCTCGACACGCACGGTCACCTCACCGCGCCGCGTCTTAAAGACGACACCGCGAATGCCGATGATATCGCCAATGTCGAGACGCTTGAACTCTTCCTTGTACTTCTGTTCGCCGAGCACGTCAAGCTTAAAGTACACCTGAATGTTCCCCGTGCGGTCATTCAGCGTGGAGAAGGACGCCTTGCCATGCCCGCGAATCGCCATCAGGCGTCCCGCGATGCGGACTTCCTTCCCTTCTTCATCCTCGGCGAGATGATCGTATTCCTTTTTCAGATCCGCCGCATAGTCCGTGACCTCATAGCGATGTCCAAACGGGGCAATCCCCATGGCGCGGAACGCATCCATCTTTTCCCGACGGACGCGCATCATTTCATTCAGATCCTGTTCCTGCAAAGCAGATGCATGTTCTTCAGCCATCAATGTTCCTTTCACTTCTTGATATCGATAATCTTGTACTGGATGACACCCGCGGGAGCATTCACATTGATGGTGCGCCCGATTTTCTGCCTGAGGAGTGCCTCGCCGAGCGGGGACTCGTTCGAGATCTTCCCCTCATCGGGATCCGCCTCCGTCGAGCCGACGATAAGGAACGTCTCCTCCTCGTCAAACTCCAGATCCTTAACCGTCACACGGCTGCCCATCGTCACAGTCTTGCCGTCGCCCGCCTTGATGATGTCGGAGTTGCGAATCTTGTTCTCGAGCTCCTGAATCTCGCCCTCGAGAAATGCCTGCTCATTCTTTGCATCATCATATTCAGAGTTCTCGGAGAGGTCACCGAGAGCAATGGCGGCCTTCAGGCGCTCTGCGATCTCGATGCGTCGAACGCTTTTGAGATAGTTGAGTTTCTCAACGAGCTTGTTGTACCCATCTTCGGTCAGCATGACCTTTTTCTCTGCCATGAAATGATCTCCTTCACTCTATGTGTACTTTTTTATTGATTTCATCCAGCCGTGCAGTGAGCTCCTCACCGCCTGACAGGACTAATGCTTCTCTTTGTGCATGCCGGAGTTTTTTGATCTGACATTCCCTCCGCTGTGCCTCCTCCTTCGTCGCAAAGGACTCGACATAGGCGAGGAAAACAGGGCGGTGCGCACGCGTGTACTTTGCCCCGCTGCCGTCGTTATGCGCACGAAGACGCCGCTCAAGGTCGTTCGTCCAGCCCGCGTAAAGGCTCCCGTCCGCGCACCGCAGGAGGTAGGTGTAGTTCATTCGTCTGCAGACTTGATCGTGATCTTCTCGATCACAACATCATGCACGGGTCGGTCTGCATAACCGGTCTGTGTGTGTCCAATGTCACGTACGACATCCATCCCCTCGATCACCTTTCCGAAAACGGCATGATGATCGTCCAGCCACGGCGTCGCAGCGAGCGTGATGAAGAACTGACTTCCGCCCGTATTGGGGCCCGCATTTGCCATGGAGAGGATCCCCTCATCATCGTGACGGAGTGACGGGTCAAACTCATCGGGAATGGTGTAGCCTGGACCACCCGTGCCATTTCCGCTTGGATCTCCGCCCTGAATCATGAATCCGTCAATGACGCGATGGAAAATCAGCCCGTCATAGAACCCCTTCTCCGCGAGATCGATGAAATTTTTCGTCGTGATCGGTGCCTTGTCCTCAAATAGCTCGACCTCAAATGTTCCCTTATTCGTTGTAAAAACTGCGATGCGATTTGCCACGGTGTGTTGTTCTCCTTTTTGATTCTGTAACAGCATATTGAGTGACATCCCTGCATTCCCGTTGTGCGTGATACAAAGTACTGCAGTCACAACGACAACAACGAGCGCAAGGACAGAAAATTTCTTTCCCATTCTACCGAATGCCCTCCTATATTTCAACCAAAATTGGAAAATTTATGCCGCTCCCCCGCCATGCAGGGCGACCACACAGGAATTTCTCGCCCCTTGGCAAAGAAATCTGCGGAGGGCTGCCATGCGGGATATCCAACGGAATGCATCGCAACGAGTGCACGCGGATTCGTCTCAGCGCAGAACACCTTCGCACCGCGTTCCATGGATGGCCCGAGACGCCCGTCAACAGGGAAAAAGGCGACGTCACACGAAAGCCCTGCCAACCGTTTCATCTGTTTCCGAAAGCCGTTCTCGGCAAACTTACGGTTCACCTCGGTGTCCCCTGTCCAATCCCACCAGTTGAAATCGCCGGCATGGAAGATACGCTTTCCGTCCGCCTCGACGAGGAACGATGTTCCCTCATCCGTAGAGGAGAACGATGTCACGGATATACACTCATCCTGCCACGCATCGTAACAGCTGATCCACGTGGTCTTATCCTGCGGAATCCGTGCTGCTCCTGCATTCTCACGAATGTCCTCACTGAGGATATAGCGTGTGGTGTGTGCCGAAAAATCGGCAATCATCGGATTAAAGTGGTCAAAATGTGCATGTGACGCGAAAAAATACAAGGGTGCATCCCCATGCGCCCCAATCTCCTTGGGCAGTACGCCGGCAGGATCATCAAACGCATCGAACACGAGCAGAATCTCTCCCACACGGATGAGAAAGCCGCTGTTCAGCAAATAGGTCGCTTCCATGAGCACTCATCTCCTTTCATTTTCATCTTCCGCATTTTCATCGGATGCAGCGGCATCGTTTTGATTGATCCGTCCAAATCCGCGCCCCATAACCTCATTTGCCGACATAATGATGACGAAGGCATGTGGATCGACATTATGGACGATGAATTTCAGTTTTCCGACCTGCGTTGTCCCAACGCAAACGAAAACGACGTTGCGTTCACGGCGCGTATATGCTCCCTGTCCATGCAGGAACGTGACACCACGGTGCATGTTGTCGATGATACTCTCCGCGATTTCCCGATGGCGATCGGAGACGATCAGCACGGCCTTGCGCTGACTGAAGCCGGCGACGATCTTATCCACCATCGTCGCATTGATGAACATATAGATCAGCGTAAACATCGCCGGTGCCATGCCAAAGAGGAATGCGGCAATCAGCATGATGAGACAGTTGAGCGAGAAAAGCACGCCGCCCATGTGCAGATCATAGTACTTTCGCACGATCGCTGCAAGGATGTCGAATCCGCCCGTACTGCCGTTCATGCGGAACACCAAGCCGTAGCCGAGTCCAGCAAATACACCGCCGTACACTGTTGTCAGCATCATATCGTTCACTGGTGCATAGGCATTGAGTGGACGTGTGAGATCGAGCAGAAAGGAAAAAATCGCTGTACCGATGATAATATCGACCGTATACGCACGTCCCATCAGCTTCCACGCCATGAAGAGCAGCGGAATGTTATAGACGAACGTCTGCAAACCGATCGGCAGTCCGAACAGATAGTAGACAATCATCGCAATTCCGGTTGCACCGCCCGTGAGCAAATGCGCCGGAACGAGAAATAGATTGATCGCGCTGCTCGCGATGAGACATCCCAGCGTGATACCGGCATAACGCATGACGCGATGCCCCAGCATACGCATGTGCAGATGATGCGTCATGTTCCGTATCCTCCCAGACGAACAGGAGCAGCAGACGGCAGCGCAGTCACGTCAATTTCCTTCTGTTCGATGAAATCACGCGCAAGATCCTGCACACCAAACGGACTGTATGGAGAACGTGAGAGTTCCTCTGTCTCCTCCTCGGTCAGCGGCAGCATGGTCATCCGCGTGGAAAGCAGTGCTCCGTGCTCGGCATCCAGATTCAACACGAGATGGCGGTGCACATTCATCGGATCGTCATAAACATAGCAGGTATGATCATCCATGAACTGCCGCTGTGCTTTTCCAAACACCCGAAAGATATAGCTGCTCGTCGCACCATAGCGCACATCCTGCCGCAGACGGTACGCTTCTCCCATGAGGCTGATGTCCACCACCTTCTTTCCTGCGACAGTGGTCGAGACAACAATATCCCCGTATGTGAACGTGCGCAGATGAATCCCATGAACCATCTGCATCCCCTCTGTATCCTCCTCGCCCCACGCCTGTTTGAGTGACTGCTCTGTATCCCCGAGGGAAATGCCGCGATAGGAAAAGTCCGTGTCCTGTATTTGCGCCGCCGCTTCTCCTCTTGCAAAGAGAACACAGAATGCCAGCATACAGGAAAGAAAAAAGAGGACACACTGCATATCGTTCCGCATATTCTTCACCTCAACCATCGGAAGCAATCAGATATGGGCGTTCTCAAAAGGAAAAACTGCCATGCTCCATGATCGTGATCTCCTCTCCCGCCCGCGTCCTGCCGACGACGGACAGATCTGCCGTTCCGATCATAAAGTCCTCGTGAACAAGGGAATGATTGACTCCATGACGGAGAAGCTCCTCCTCCGTCATGCCATCTCCGCCCCTGATGCACGTCGGATACGCCTTCCCCAAGGCCAAATGACAGGACGCATTCTCATCAAAGAGTGTATTGTAGAACAGGATACCGCTCGCAGAGATGGGCGACGCGTGTGGCACGAGAGCCACCTCGCCAAGGAAGGATGCCCCCTCATCCGTCTGCAAGAGCTCGCGCAGATGCTCCTCCCCGCTCTCCGCGTGGTAGTCCGTCACCTTCCCCGCACGGAATGTCAGCGAAAAACCAGCGATCAGATTTCCGTTATAGTGCAGGGGTTTCGACGCGACAACAACACCATTCACACCGTCTCGCTTCGGCAAGGTATAGACTTCCTCCGTGGGAATATTCGCGACGAACATCGTCCCCGATGCCGCCCGTTCCGCACCGCCCATCCAGATATGCCCCTTGGGCAGTTCCACATGGAGATCCGTGCCAAGACCGTTCCGATAGTGAAGTTCCAAAAAATCATGTGCATTCAGAAAATCTGCCGTCTTCTGCAGAGCGGATACGTGCTCCTTCCATGCTGCAACGGGATCAGACTCCTCCGACACGCGCACGGCACGCAGAATCTCCGTCCAGAGGCGCGCTACCGCCGTCTCTTCTGTCTCGTGCGGAAACACCTTGCACGCCCACGCAGGCGTAGGGACAGACACAACGCACCACGTATTCTGATTGCTCATCAGCCGCGCACGATAGCCCTGCAGAGCCTTTCCTGCTGTCTGCCCAGCCTCCGTCAGACGCTTCGGATCGACATCGGAGAAGAGATCCGGATTTTCCGCCGCGATGGAGATAAACGCCGCTCCCTGCGCCGCACTTTCATCGTAGAATGTCTTTCGCCACGCAGGGAACTCACGGAATCGTGCCGCAGGCGCCTGACGAAAGCGGATGTGTGAGAACTCCTCATCACTCCAGTTCACGGAAACATCATGCGCACCTGCACAGTAGGCTTCCTCCGCGAGTGCATGGACAAAATCAGCACAGGTAATCGGCGCATGAATAACGAGCGGTTGATCTTCCTGAAGATTCACACCGACACGTACCACAAGAGCGGCATATTTACGAAGCAAATTCGTATTCATTCTATACCTCATCCGTATCAAAGAGGAGTGTCACGGGACCGTCGTTGACCGATGCCACCTGCATATCCGCACCGAATTCTCCATGTGCAACAGAAACGCCGTGTTCCCTTAGATGCGTCATAAACGCCTCATACATAGGAATTGCCACATCCGGCTTTGCCGCCTTGGAAAACCCCGGACGTCTTTTTTTGAGATCCGCAAAGAGCGTAAACTGCGAGATCACCAATACCGCACCGTTCACCTCAGAGAGCGCACGGTTCATCTTTCCCGCATCATCGGAGAACACGCGCAGATGAATGATCTTTTCTGCCAGATGCGCTGCATCGGCGTCCGTATCCTCCGGCGCAATACCGAGCAGAATGAGATAGCCCGTTCCGATCTGGCCATGCAGCATCCCATCAATATGGACGGATGCCTCCTTAACACGCGTGACTACTGCTCGCAACACATCACCTCGTTTTATCTGATCCCTTTACATAATGTGCTCTATTATAACACGCCTTGCCGCGGATGTCTTTCCTATGCGGAGAAAAAAGCCGAAAGAAGCCGCGTAAGTGCCGTCTGATCCTCTGCCCCCATGGTCTCGCGTGCAGAGTGCATCCCGAGAACAGGGACGCCGATATCCACCGTCCGCATGGGCAGCTGTGCCGAGAGAATCGAGCCAAGTGTCGCCCCGCCCGGCGCATCCGAATGATTCGTAAACACCTGATAGGGGATCTCCTCGTCCTCGCACAGTGTCCTTATGACAGCACGCCCGTAGGCATCCCCTGCATAGGATTGATTCGCCGCCACTTTCAGGACGACGCCTCCATTCAGCACGGGCTGATTCGTCGGATCTGCCTTCTCCGGTACATTGGGATGGAGTGCATGAGCAACATCCACCGAGAGACAGAATCCTTGCAGAATCGTCTCAAGATACTCCTCGCGCGAGCATCCGAGTGCCGTATAGACCTGCTCCAAGATCATCCCCAACACAGCCGACCCTGCGCCCTGCTTCGTACGGCTGCCGACCTCCTCAATGTCAAAGAGCGCTGCGACACGGATCCCCTCTGTGCCATCCCAGTCATTCACGACATCAAGACACGCCTTGACCGAGGACAAATTATCGAGGCGCGGCGCCGACAGAAACGCATTGTCCGCCCCCAGCAGGCAGCCGCACTCACAAGGATAGGCATTCAGATCATAGGACAGGATCTCCTCCGGGGGAGCATTCAGCTCCGCGGCGAGAAGTGCTGTCAGTCTATCCTCGTCAGCGCCTTCTTCATGACCGTCGAGGAAGATCAGCGGCAGGAGATCCTTCTGCGGCTTCAGCTCCACTCCCTCATTCACTTTACGGTTCATGTGTATCGCGAGATTCGGAACAATCATCAGCGGACGGCGAAAATCGACACAGTGCATCTGCGGAGCAAGAGGATCTGTACTGCGCACGGCCACAGCCCCTGCGAGGGAAAGGGGACGATCCATCCACGTACTGCGGATCATCCCGCCGTATACCTCCACATTGAGCTTACCATAGCCGTGCTCGTGCATCACCGCATGCGGCTTGACGCGCAGACATGGAAAATCCGTATGGGCACAGACAATGCGCAGCGGTCCATGCACATTCTCGCCAATCGAAACGACAACGCCGCCCGTATCAAACAGAGGAAAATAATAACTGTGCCCCGCACAAATTCCTTCCTCAGGAGACAGATGCGCCCCGAGCAGTGCGTTGCATGTCCTGCCTGCCACATGATATGGCGAAGTCGCCGTATCAATAAAGTCAATCAATTCCTCGGCACATTTCGTCTCTTCGTAGGTCACGCGAAAGCCCTCCGCCCCATAAACAGAAAAAGACCCGCCCACCGGCTGGTCTTCACTAAGCAAAAATGGTCGGGATGACAGGGTTCGAACCTGCGGCCTCATCGTCCCGAACGATGCGCGCTACCAAACTGCGCCACATCCCGACAACGATATGTATTCTAGCAAGTTTCATCGGAAAATGCAAGCATTATTTTTTCAGTTTGTCTGCAAAACACGCAATCAAAACCTTTTTCGCCGCTCTCGAAAGAAGTTCTTGAGCAGAGCGGCACACTCCTCGGCCAATACTCCGGCACACACATCCGGCTGATGGTTCAGTCCCGGACAACCTGTGATATTGAACAGGGATTCACACGCCCCTGCTTTGCTGTCTGTGCTCCCGTAGACGACACGACTGATGCGGCTCATCACGATTGCACCGGCACACATGGGACACGGCTCGATGGTGACATAGAGCGTCAGCCCCGTCAGTCGCCAACGCCCAAGTGCCTTACAGGCACGGCGGATCGCGATCAGTTCTGCATGTGCTGTGGCATCGTGCTCCGTCTCACGGAGATTGTATCCGCTCGAAATGACACTGCCTACATCATCGAGGATGACCGCACCGATGGGAACCTCTCCGCATTGATAGGCACGCCTCGCCTCTTCTAAGGCGAGGCGCATGCCATGAAGATCATCCGGCATGAGGCAGTTTTCTCTTTGCATCGGAAATGTCAGCCTTTCCCTGATAAAACAGGGACTGCGTTGCACGCCCGATCTCCAGATGATATGCCGTCTCGGAATCTTCCTGCTTCATCTGTCTCTTTTTCTTCTTTTCTACCTCATCTTCAAAGATAGAGGAAAAGGATTCATCCTTTTCTCGCTCTTCAAACCCTTTTCTGCGCTCAAAGAGCTCATCGTTATTGAAGCGGACGCGCTTAATGCGCATGACACGTTCAACTCGTTCTACCATTGCTGACACCTCCTTACATTCCAGAATGGATGTTATTTACGATCTCACCTTTAATATCGACATTTCGATGTAAACCTTAAACAGAAAAGGCATTATAGTTCCATAATTTATGGAGCTATAATGCCTGCTGATGGTAAAATACATACTCTTCTCAGCCGGGCGGCCATGCAAATGCACGTCCACCGAGAAGGTGAAAGTGCAGATGCCCGACGGTCTGTCCCCCGTCTTTCCCGGTATTGGTGACGAGACGGAATCCGTCACCATCGACGCCAAGGCTGCGGGCAAGCTGCGGAACAACCGCTGTAAGAATATGGGCCGCGAGAGCTCCATCTTCCGCGCCAAAGTCCAGAACGCTGCGAATATGCTTCTTCGGTATGATGAGTACATGCTCCGGTGCCTGCGGGTCTAGGTCGCGAAATGCAAGCACGGTATCATCTTCATAGACTTTGTTCGACGGGATCTCTCCCTGTGCAATCTTGCAAAAAATACAATCTGCCATGTGATTCACTTCCTTTCAAGGAATCGCTGATATAAACAGGATTCGACGCAAAGAAGAATTCTCCTCCTACGCACTGGCTGCCTGACGCTCCATGCGTACTTCTCGACCTGTATCCAGCAAAAACAGGTAGCATTCTTTCACCGGCCGGCCGAGGATCGTCTCTACGGCATCACAGTATAGATCCATCTGGAACTGATAGCGTGTGCGTGCATCCTTCGGAGAAATATGACGATCCGTCTTATAGTCGAGAAGAATATAATCGCCATTTTCTTCCTCAAAGAGGACGTCGATGATGCCCTGCAGGAAAATGCGATCCGCCTCGTCCTGTGCCTCCTTATAGTATTTCTTCGCCGGCAGGAGGCGGCCGAACGGCAGCTCACGATATACGCGCTTCGCCGCGCGGAGGCGGCATCCGAGTGCCGAGGAAACGAACCGCCACACATTGCGGACATCGAGGCTCTGATATGCTTCTTCGGTCAGGATTCCCTGATCGAAAAGGGAGCGTGCCTGACGCTCAATGGCCGCAATGTCAGGCACCTCCGCGAAATCAAGATGCTGCATGAGTGCATGCATGGCCGTGCCGCGTTCCATCGGACTCAAGGCAGCACGCTTTGCCGTGCGCAAAAAACGCGGCTCTTCCCATTCCTGCCCACCTGCCCCCGCTCCAACAGCAGGCGCAAAGGACGGCAGGACCTCCTCATCGGGGAAGTTCTCACGCTTGAGTTCCGTTACGCTGGTCTTTGCGTGGATCTGTTCCGTTCCCCTGCTGTCATACGTCCAACTGAGAACAGCGTCGACATACGATGAACGCGTGCCCGGCGGAAGCGGCTCTCCACTGCGAATGGCAGAAAGTTCGGCATCTGCCGCACTCTCCTCCTCACTGCGTGATGTGCGTACATCTACTTTCTCAATCCGCACGGCGAATCGCGCTTTCTCATCGCTCCATTCCCGCAGCTCGATGCCCTCGACTCCCTCCATCAATGCCTGTCCATCGGGATGCCGCATCAGTGCTAGGGCAATCCAGTCCAGATAGCAGGATGCACCGAGGATGGCGGCATCTGGGAACGTCTCTCCCTCCTCCTTCGCATATTT
The DNA here is from genome assembly GCA_015265235.1 of Selenomonas sp. Classification (GTDB taxonomy): domain Bacteria; phylum Bacillota; class Negativicutes; order Selenomonadales; family Selenomonadaceae; genus Centipeda. The sequence goes on from JABZYJ010000005.1 coordinate 10,646, forward strand.
CCGGCAGAAATCCCGCAGCTGCGCCAAGCGGCTCAAGCCGCTCCGAGAGGTGCGCAGTGTCCCCGTCAGGATGAGTTTTTCCTGTGCGCGTGTCATCGCAACATAGAGGATACGCATCTCCTCCGCGATCGTCTCGCGGCGGATCACCTCTTTGACGCTTCGCCGACCCAGCGTATCATATTTCTGCCGCCCGATTTCCGTGTTCTCATATACGCGCACGCCGATCCCAGCATGTGCATGATAGAGCACGTCTCCTGATATATCCTGCGTATTAAACGCGCCGGCTATATTCGCGAGAAAAACGACGGGAAACTCTAGGCCTTTACTGCGATGAATGGTCATGATCCGCACGACATTTTCGCTCTCACCCAATGTCCGCGCGGCAGAGAGATCGGTACTGCGCCGCTGCAGGGCATCCATATAGCGCAGAAAACGAAATAGGCCTCGTTCATTCGTACGCTCAAAATCGCCCGCACGATCGATGAGCATGCGCAAATTGGCCTGCCGCAGGATGCCGTTGGGAAGTGCGCCGACATAGTCATAGTACCCCGATGTACGGTATAGATGCCAGAGCAGCTCAGGGACACTGTGCAGTAAGGCCTCACGCCGCCAGCACCTTATCGTCTGCAGTGCCTCCTTTGCCTTATTTCGTACAGCAGGCGGAACCTCCTCTGCGGCTGCTCCCTTTAGAGCATCGTAGATCGAGCCGACAGGTGTGTGAATGCGCAGCAGGGCAAGTTCCTCCATCGACATGCCGATCATTGGCGATGTGAGGACGGCCGTCAGCGGTGTATCCTGCCGTGCATTGTCCAGGACAGCGAGAAGGGAAAGCATCATGCGTATTTCGCTTGCCTCAAAATACCCTGCCGTATCATCTGCATAGGATGGAATGCCCGCTTCTCGCAGGGCATCCATCAGGATGACTGCCCGTTCCTTTGCACCGCGCAGCAGGACGACGATATCGCTCCAACGCAGAGCTTTTCCGCTCTGGACAGTATATCCCGCATCGACCAGCGCTTTGATGCGACGTGCGATATAGCGTGACTCCACCGCAAAGGCAGCCAGCTCTTCGCCCTCATCATCCGCCTCCTCTGCGGAGTAATCTGCATCCAGGAGATCGACCTCCAGCGGCGATGCCAAAGATTTCCCCGCAGGATCGTCGTCAAAGGTGCGTCCCGGATTCAGGCGTGCACTCTGATCGTAGGCGATCTCGACCGCCGACTCTGTCATGATCTGCGAGAATATCTCATTGATGGGCTGCAGTACCTCAGCGCGGCTGCGGAAGTTCTCTGACATGGTGATCAGTTCACCGGCAGAGCTGCCCTGACGATAGGCACGATAGGTGTGTTGGAAAAGACTCGGATCCGCCAGCCGAAAACGATAGATACTCTGCTTCACATCGCCGACAATAAAGCGGTTGTCATCGCGCGCGATCTGCCGCAGGATTCCCTCTTGAATCCCATTCGTATCCTGATATTCATCCACCATGATCGCTGTATAGTATGCACGAAGCTCCTCTGCGATATCCGTCGGATCAACGGCATTAAGATCATCCTGCAGCTGCTCTGGATGTCGACACAGGAGTGCCAACGCACGATGCTCCAGATCACTGAAGTCCAAAAGAGAACGATCCAATTTTTCCTTTTGAAAGGCATGATGAAAATCCAATGCCAGACGAGCATATTGACGAATGGCGGTATTCGCCATATTTTCTGCGGCACAGAGCTCCTCTGCCGTGGCGGGCAGCTGATCGACAGCGGCGTCCCATGCCTTGTAAATATTCGTCATCTTTTTTTTCAACGCACCGCCAAGCTCCGGATCATAGTTCTCGATGGACTTGTGCGGGATGCTTTTCCGCTGTTTCTTTGCAGCAGCCACATCCATGCGAAAACGTTCCCATGCCTGATCTTCTGCGCCGTTTATGAGGAGCTGCAACTCGCCCTGCAGTTCCTCGTAGAGATCCAGATTATGATGGATGACTGCCATGTATTTCTCAGCTGCCGTGTGCAGTTCCGCATCCCCCTGCACCAGAACGTCCATTGTGCTGTGGTATCCGGCACATAGATCGGACAGTTTCTCATGCAGCTCTCGCGCCAGCACATCAAAACCACGCCGCTTCCAGTACGGCAGATCATCTTTTTCCTGTCCCTGCCTGCTGAGCCATACCGCAGGCGAAGGCTGACTGAGCGCGAAGTCATAGAGTGCGAGTACCTCTTCCTTGAGTTTCTCATCGTCTCCCTTGACACCTCCATAGGCATCGGCAAAGGCAAGAAATTCATCGCTGCTCCCCTGTGCTGCCTCCTCGTATTTTCGCTCAAGGAGTTCATCCATGACATCGCGTTTGAGCAGACGTATTTCCTGCTCACTTGCCAGACGAAATGTCGGAGGAATGTCGGTCGCGTCGATATGCGCCTGCAGAAGTCGCTGGCAGAATGAATGAAATGTGGAAATGTCCGCGCCTGTCAGCAGAATGCGCTGACGCTCAAGGCGGTCAATTTCCTTGCTGATGCCAGCATCCCCGGCAATGGCATCGATCTCCGCATTGAGTGCTGCCTCGATACGCTCGCGCATTTCAAGAGCGGCGGCCTTCGTAAAGGTAAGAACCAGAATACGATCCAGGGACAGCTCCTCATTCCGCACCTGCGAAATAATGCGCTCCACCAATACGCGCGTCTTTCCGGAGCCTGCCGCCGCTGCCACGAGAATATTGTGTCCTCTCGCATCAATCGCGCGCTGTTGGTCTGCTGTGAATGTCAGCCGATCCGCCATCGCGATCCACCTCCTCTACGATCCGTGCAATTTCTTCCATCGCCTCCTGCGCATTATCGGCGATATCGTGGTATACGTCCCCCTGCCTGAGCGCAGGATCGAAAGTGCAAATCGTATGATAGTCGCAATACGTACACGCATTCCGATCCTGAAAGCGATAGGGATAGACGCGGATATCTCCGTGCAGAATGTCCTCCGCCGTCGCGCGGATCAGCTGCGGCAAAAAGGAAAGCAGCTGCTGAAATTCCTCGCGCGAACGCACAAATTTCGCCGAGGATTTGGAGAGACTGTTATCTTTGTTGAATGAGATGCAGATATGATCCGCCGCCTGATCTAGCTGCTTCATGATATCCGCATCGTCGAGCAGCATCCCCGTGAGTTTCATTCCCTCCATTACCTTGCGCCGAAGCGCTGCTTCATCCAGGCGCACGTTACAGGGGACAACGGGATTTTTCACCGGAGCATAGAGCATCCCCGCGGGAAACGCCTCCTCCGTATCCAGGATGGAGCGCACGACGAAGAGATACAGGAGAAGCTGCATCTTCAGGCCGTGCCGAATCTCGGGCAGGAGAAGGGACGTTGCCCCCGTTTTATAGTCGAGAACCAGATAGTAGGCATGATGATCCATCACATCCAGACGGTCGATCTGCCCGCGCAGAGAGAGCGTCATGCCGTCCGCGAGCGGAAAATCCGCCAGGCGGACGCCGTCATTCCTGCGCCCGAAGCTGATCTCAAACCCATAGGGATGAAAAGAAGATGCCGCCGCCCATGACGTAAGATGCTGTATGGTCTGTTGTGCTGTGCAGCGGATCCGCTCGATGCGGTGCCGATAGCTGGCACGGCTCATCAGCACGGTACTGTGCACCTGCGGGATCAGTTCCTGCAGCAGTTCCTCGATCTTCTCCGGAGCTTCTGCCAATGCCGCGCACCAATCGTTGCCGTATGCACTGCGCACCCACTCACCGTAGCCGCGCAGGATGCCGTGCAGAAGTGTCCCGAAATCATTGCTCTGAAATTCGTAGCGATCCCGCTGCTGCAGCCGCAGCCCGTACATGGCAAAGTGGCGAAACGGGCACTGGCGAAATGTCTCCAGCCGTGTGGTACTCCCGCTGAGCCTATGGTCGCGCGTAAATAGCCGTGCTGCTACGGGCGCAGGAATGGACCGTTCGCGCGGCGGGAGAAAAAGTCCATGGAGCATACGCCGCAGGAGCGGCTGCATCACAGCATCCTGCAGCATCCAGTTGTAGACATCCCCCCACATGACGGGCATTTCCCCGTGCTCTTTCTTTTCACGCAGCGCAGCAGTCAGATGCGAGAGTGCAGGATACGGTGCAGAGAGGAGCAGCGGGTCATCCCGCCCGACCATAGCAAGTGGGATGGAGAAAAAGGAACTGCTTATTCGGCGTAGCCGTGCGATCAGCGGCGATGGAGCAAGGGTCGAACCATCCACCGAAGAAAGCGCATACGACACCCAGAGGTAGTCGCGTGCCTCCGTAAATCCACGGTAGAGCTGATACCGTTCCAAAAAGCTCTGCTGTGTACGCCCCCCAAAGATGGTATGCCCGGAATCTGCTCCCGCCGTCTGAAGAGACTCACCGATGAAGAGGAGTTCCGTATCGGAAAATACGCCGCTCGTCGTGCCCGCGCGCGGCATGATGCCGGCATTCGCCCCAATGACAAAAACAGCATGCGCTCCCGCGATGCTGTTCTGATCAAAGGAGGCAACGGTGACATGATCCAGCCCCGGCGGAATCAGGGCAATGGACATGGCGTCAAGGCCATCGCTCAAGAGCTCCTCATAGTCGCGGCTCGATAGCGGGTCGTCTCCGCGCACCTCGACCAGCTGATCAAAAAGTGCCATACAGGAACTCCAGATCTGACGATGGGCGGCAGCATCCGCCAATCGACCTTCCCGATCTGCCGTTTCGCTCCACAGGCGGAGTGTCTGCGGAACACATAGCTCATCGAGAAAGTCGTAGAGTGCCTTCGTACGCGCACGCGCCGTGCTCTCATGTCGTCGCAGGTGCCCGGTCAGGAGGGAAAGCGGTTCTGCAATCCGACGGCGAAGCTGATCCAGCCACTGCTCTTCCCTAAGGCGCTCTTCGTCCTCGTCCAAATGCGGCTCATGTTCTGCGACCCGCCGCTGGACAAAGTCCCACGGCTCTGTCGCCGTCCACTGTGATTCACTGCGAATCCCGTAGGCAAGGCAGTAGTTTTCCAGACGATCGACAGCCTCCTGCCAATCCGCACAGAGTGGAGGAGCATCTTCGTCCTCCTCCGTTTCGAGCAGGGGAAAGAAGCCCGTGCGCAGCGCACGGAAGACAGTCTCATACGCCCACCCACGCCACGTCATCTGAGCAACAGCACGCAGGAGCTCAGCGAGCGGATGATGCGCACTCGGGCGTTTGATATCCAGATAAAAGGGAATGCCGCAATCCGCAAAAGCGAGTGAGAGAAGATCGCCGTAGAGATCGACATCACGCACAAGTACGGCGATCTCGCGGTAGCGATAGCCACCGTCGCGTGCGAGGCGGAGGATGTCTGCCGCCGCCGTCTCCACCTCAAGACGCGGATTGGCTGCCTCGACGATCCGTATGGAATCATCCTTCGCGGGCGTGATATGCCCGTGGTCGAACAGCTGCGCTTCCAGCAGACGAAGCCCCTCCGTCCGCGCCCGATGCTGCACTGGCATCAGGCGAATCCCAATCTGTGCCGATGGCTGCTCCTCCGTAAAGATCTGCTGCAGGAGGTGCATCGTCTGATAACTGCGCGCAAATAGCCCCGTATCATAGATATTTTCCGGCAAATTGGTAAATACATGCGTCCCATCATCACGGCCGTCCATCGTCAGGCTGACATGAACGGTATCAACAACGCGAAACAGCGCGCGAAAGACCGCAAGTTCCTGCGGATTGAAAAAATCGAATCCGTCCACCCACAGTTCGGCACCGCGCAGAAATGGTGCATCAATGAGCTGCGCGGCGAGCCGCTCCATCCGATCGGTGTGATCGGTCAATCGTCCCTCCATACGGGCAGCGAGCTCATCCATGATCGTGGCGAGTTCCGTCAGCTTCGCTGACAGTCGTGCATGCTTTCCTGTACTGGCATCTGCTGCCTGACGCAGATGATCGGAGCTGAGCCGATCACGCTTCAGTTCTGCGATCGTATGCCCGAGTACCTCCGTAAACCCACGCTTGTGCACAGAGCGCTGAAAGACGGAGAGATCTCTGCTGTGCTGCAGCAGAATATCCTTGAGCAGGATACGCCTGCCGATATCGCTGATGCGCGGCAGATGTTCTCCCCCGGTCTCAAGCAACACCTGCCGGGCAAGCCGACGAAACCCAAAGACATACACTTGAAGGAATCCCGCCCCATGCGTCAGAGCCTCGGCCAGTGCCCGCTCCGCCGCATAGGTCATGTGCTCGGGAACGAGAAGGATGCGCTGGCGCCCGAGCGGCTCCTCCCGCAGCACATCCCTCATCGCCGTGAGACAGTCATGTGTTTTGCCCGTACCCGACCGCCCGATGATAAACTCCAGTCGTGCCGTCATATTGCCAATCCCCCGTTTTGCGTAAAGGATGCATAGCTGCCGTTCTGTCCGCGGCACACTTCCAGATGGACGGGAATCCGTGCACGCAGTTCCTCGATATGAGAAATGATGCCAACCAGCCGACCGCCCTCACGCTGTACATCGAGAAGCGCGCGAATGGCAACGTCAAGCGTCTCACTGTCCAGCGATCCAAAGCCTTCGTCGATGAAAATCATATCGAGATGCATTCCGCCCGCATAATGCTGCACGACATCCGACAGTCCAAGTGCCAGTGACAGGGAGGCGAGGAAGGTCTCTCCGCCGGAGAGAGTGCGTGCAAGGCGCGGAAAGCCCGTATACTCATCAAAGACATCGATCTCAAGCCCCCACCACTTCTTTTTTTGTCCGCCCTCTCCGTGGATGAAGCGGTAACGTCCCCGGCTCATCATCATCAGCCGCTCGTTCGCGGCATCGATGACATCGGACAGAATCGAACGCAGGACATAGGTCTGGAAGTGGATCTGGTAGGGCGGTTTTGCCGCAGCGACATTCGCGAGCTTCCCGATCACACGGTAGCGCTTATCGCGGGCTGCTCCCGCCCGTTCCAGCGCATCCATTTCCTTAATCATGCGCGTGTAGAGAGCCCTGCGCTCCATGCGGACGCCCTGTGCTCGCGCGCTGTCCTGTACACGCTGATCGGCGATGCGCTCCGCTTCGGTCAGCGCCGCCATGTCTGGCGGACAAAGCCCCTCTGCTGCTGCCTTGGCCGCCTTCACCAGCTTCTCTGCCGCCTGAAACGCCGTATCATACGCGGCGATACGTTCACGTACTTTTTCCAGATAGTCGCTCTTTGCCCATTCTCCTGCAACCGCACGATGGTATTCTTCCTCAGTCAAAAAACCCGCTGCACGACATGCAGCCGTATATGCTTCCTGCGCCGCTTGCCGCACTTCTTCTGCTTCCTTCAGAACACGCTGCGCCGTCGCCTTGGCACTCTCCGTGCGGGCACATTCCTGCGCCGCCGCCTTCTCCCGCTTCTCTGCTTCGGCACGGGCGGTTTCTGCTGTTTTTACTTCCCGTTCCAGACGTGCCGCCGCTTTCCGTATCGCCTCTGCGTCACGATACTCCTCGGGCAGCTGACGTTCCAATGTATTCCGCTCACCCTCATGAATCCCTATGAGACTACAATTCTTTTGAAGCAGGGCTTCCTGCTCTTTCTGCTGCTCCTTCCGCGAAGAGAGCTGTTGCTGCTCTTCGGCATACGTTCTCTCAAGGGCTTTGCACGCATCCTGTGCACGGCGGAGCTGCTTTTCCCGTTCTGCAACACGTGCACAGAACGCCTCCATACTTTCATCCGTGAGAAGCTCTTTTATGCGTTTTTGCTCATGGAGAAGCTCCTGCTCAAGCCGAAGGCACGTTGCTTTTTCCTGCTCTGCCTGAACAGTGCATTTCTGCAGCTCCTTCTCTGCCATTTCCACGTGCTGCGTGCATACATCCATCTCGTGTGCGGACGGGAGCTCCTCCGCATGAACGGCAGGACTTGGATGTGCGAGAGATCCGCAGACCGGACAAGGGGTATCCGCCTGCAGTGTCTGTGCCAGACGAGCGGCACTGCCCATATCGTAAAGAGTGCGCAGACGGCGCTGTGTCGTCCGCACATCAGATAATGCACGCTCTGCCGCCTGCAGTTCCTGCTGTGATTTTTGGGTACGTGCGCGTGCTGATGTCAATTCGTCTTCTAGTCCACGTATGTGGTCTGACGCCTTTTTGCATTGTGCAAGCTGTTTCTTCTCCTGCTGAACGACCTCACTCCCGACCAGGATCTGATGCAATCTTGCGCACTCTACTTCGTGCTTCTTCTGTGCCTCGGTGAGACGTTCAATCTCCGCTGCGCCGCTTTTATATTTATCTTCTCCCTCTGCGGCACGGATGCGAAGATCGTGCAAGGCAGAAGTACATTCTTGGTAACGGCTCGCCAGCGGTTCGTAATCCCTCATGCGGCGCAGCTGCTCTATATTTTTCGTATGCTCATCTGCATGAGCTTCCACCTGCTTTAGGCATGCTACGGATGCATCATGTTCCGTCTTCGCAACAGCGCAGACCTTTTCTGCGGATGCGTATGCCTCTCTGCGAGTGCGTTCCGTGTTCAACGCTTCGATGTAGCTGCGCTCCTTGTAGAGCACCGGCTGTGCACGCTGTGCACGTGACAGGCGCACACGAAAGTCGCGGACAGACTCTGCCTGTTCGCGCTTTTTCTCCAAATCACTTTGTGCCGCATCCCGTGCACTGAGTTTCTGCTGTGCAGCAGCCCCCTCTTCGCGCGCCCGCCGCGCAGTCTTCTGCGCCTTTTCGAGCTCCAGCAATATTTCGTCCTGACGGCGTATCTCCTCCGAAAGCGCAGAGAAACGCGTGCGGAGTTCGTCCAGTGACGCCATTCCCTCGGCACGCAGAATGCCTTCCGCGCGCTCACGCTCCGCCTGTGCCATTCGCTCAAGCTGCTGTGCCTCTTTTGTCAGTGCTTCTTCAATGCGTTGATATCGCTCCGTACGGAAAATACGCTGCATAATGGCACTGCGATCCTTGACTTCTGCCAATAAAAACCGCTGAAACTGTCCCTGTGGGAGGAGAACGACCTGACGAAACTGGTCGGCATCGAAGCCAATCAGCTGACTGATGTGTTCCGAGACATCCGTGATGTTCGCGGCAAGCAGTTTTTCCTCGCCCATCTCGCCAACATCGGGCAGACGAAATAGCTGTCCCGTCGCTGCCCGCCGCGTCATCTTACCGCGTGATATGCGAGAATAGGCAGGAGAACGCAGCACACGGTAGCGGCGGCGCCCGAGCGCGAATACATACTCCACCTCCGTCGTCCGATCCGGCGGTGCTGTGGAGGAACGCAGCATTGCTCCCTCGCGTATATCCCCGCTGGACTCTCCGTAGAGGGCGAATACGATCGCGTCCAAAATAGTGGTCTTTCCGGAGCCCGTCGCTCCATGGATCAAAAGGAATGGGGCATCGGCAAGGGCTGTCTCAAAGTCCAACACCTGCTCGTCCACATAGGAGCCGAATGCTTGGATGCGGAGTTTCAGCGGTCTCATTGCATTCTCTCCTCCCGTTCCAACGCATCGATGACATGCGTGAGTTCCTCGGTCTCCTCCTGCGTCATTTCCTCCGTGGTCATCTCCGCATAGAAATCCGCAAAGAGATGGAGATCTGACTTGCCGCGCTCATAGTTTCGCACTTCGTTGGAGGAATGTCCCATATGAATGTTTGGGCGCGTAATGAGAAAAAGATTTGGATAGACGCGACGCAGCTTTTCATGAGCGGCGAGTACAGCATCTGTGTCGCTAAGCTCCACACAGATATAGTCCTCGTGAGAAAGAGGATCGAATCCATCGGACATGATCTCAGCCATTTTTCCTCTTACGATCCGCACATCATGCCGCGTGGTCAGCGGATAGAATGTGTGGGAGACAGCCCCTGCCGCGTCGATATCAACCAACGTGACGCCCTTTTTCTGATGTGACTCATCAAAGGAATACTTGAGCAGAGATCCGGCGTAGCGAATCTGCTCCGCCCCCGCGCGCTGGGGCGCGTGCAGGTGTCCGAGAGCCGTGTAGTTGTATGGCCTGAATTTATCCGCGTGCACCTGATCACTGCCGCCCACGGAGAGGGTATGCTCGGATTCGGAGGTCTGACCGCCGATCACAAAGGCATGGGCAACGGCAACACTGCGTGCGCCCTGCGGTATCATCGCCCGTGATGCGGCAATCTGAACATCCAATGCCGTATCGAAGGACGGTGTTTCGTCCAGCGAAAAAGCCTCACGGACATGCAGCGGATCACCATAGGGAAGCAGCGAGAAGTACACGTCCCCGAACGCATCCGAAAGCACGACGGGAGGTGCCTCCGCGTCAAGAGTTCCTGCAATATACACACCGGAGGATTGCAGCAGCTGTGCGCCGAATGCCAGACGAACAGCACTGTCATGATTGCCTGCAATACAGAGGACCTTGATCCCCTGCTCTGCCAGTCGTGTCAGCACTGTGTTGAACAACGCTACGGCTTCGGGCGGCGGCACTGCCCGATCATAGACATCACCCGCGATAACGAGTACATCCGGTCGGACGTCGCGGCACAATGCCAAAAGTTCTTCCAGCACATACGCCTGATCTTCCGTCATGTGCCGCTGTCCAAAGAGTTTGCCCAGATGCCAGTCTGCTGTATGGATAAATCGCATGATAGTCCCTCATACTACATGACAATTCATACTGATCGTCGGAGGCTTTTCTCACCCTTTACACGCCGTCCTTTTCTTCCGAAATCATGGCGTGAAGGTCTGCCTCGTCCAAGACGGGAATGCCGAGATCCTCCGCCTTTTTCAGCTTGCTTCCTGCCGCTTCTCCCGCGACAAGATAATCGGTCTTCTTTGAAACAGAACCCTTCACCAATCCTCCATGCGCCGTGATAAGGGCACTGCATTCCTCACGGGACAGAGTCGGCAGTGTCCCCGTGATGACAAAACTCTTTCCGGCGAGTGCAGCCCCCACACGCTCCGTTCGTGTTCCCGCAAAGTTTACCCCGGCTGCACGCAGGCGATCCAGCAGGGCACAGGCGGATGCAGAGGAGAAGAACTCCGTCAGCTTCTGTACCGTAATCTCACCCATATCCGGGACAGCGAGAATGCGTTCCGGGGACTCACGCGCCGCCTCCTGTAGGGCATCAATGGATGAAAATTCCTGCATCAGCGCGGCAGCTGCCGCACGTCCGATACCAGCAATTCCCAGCCCCGTCAATAGACGCTCGGGAGGGTTCTGCTTACTCGCTTCGATTGCCGCAAGACGCTGATCGACACTCTTTGCGCGGCCGATCAGTCCAGAGGCAACGAGCTCCTCTCGATGCTCATGCAGAGAAAAGATATCTGCAATATCATGGATATATCCTGCATGGACAAGGGCAATAACAGCGGCTGCTCCTAGTCCCTTGATGTCCATTGCACTGCGGCTGACGAAGTTCAGGAGATGGTTCTCGATCTGTGCCGGACATACAGGATTTTGGCAGCGCATATCCGCCGTATCTGCTTCTCGTACGGCATGTGCGCCACAGACGGGACAGACATCCGGTATCACATAGGGGCGACTGTTCTGTTGCCGTTTGTCCTTCAGCACAGCCTTGACGCGCGGGATGATTTCCCCCGACTTATAGACGAGAATAGTATCACCGATACGGATGTCCAGACTGTCAATATAGTCCTGATTGTGCAGGGTCGCCCGCTCGACACGCGTTCCGCAGAGCCCCACGGGATCGAACACGGCCGTCGGTGTGATGCGCCCGGTCCGTCCGACGGAAAGTTCAATATCGCGAAGTACCGTCTCCTTCTCCTCCGGCGGATACTTATAGGCAATCGCCCAACGCGGCGCCTTTGCCGTCACGCCAAGTTCCTCGCGCATGGCAAAGGAGTTCACCTTGACCACGGCTCCATCGATGTCATAGGGCAGGCTGCCGCGCCGCGCACCGATCTCCTCGATGGCGGCCCAGACCGCGTCCGCCGTACGGCAAACACGGTAATTTGCAATCGTCTTGATCCCCTGAGACTGCATGAATGCATACGCCTCGGTATGAGAGGAAAATACGCGGCCGTCACTGCGCTGCAAATTGAATACGAACATAGACAGCCTGCGCTCCTTCGTGATGCGCGAATCCAGCTGTCGCAAAGTTCCTGCGGCACAGTTGCGCGGATTGGCAAAGGGCTTCAGCCCGAGGAGTTCCTGCCGCTCATTGGCCTCGGCAAATGCGGCGCGCTCCATATAGACCTCGCCGCGCACCTCAAAATATGGCAGTGCATCATGCAGCTTCTGTGCAACATCGTCGATCACGCGTGCATTTGCTGTCACGTCTTCTCCCTGCACAATGCCGTCACCTCGTGTGATCGCACGTGCAAGCACACCGTTCTCGTAGCGAAGTGCCAGAGACAATCCGTCGATCTTTTCCTCGACGACAAATTCCGCCGCAGGAAAATGCGCAAGGACATTATCGACAAACGCATGAATCTCTTCCTCGGAGAATACATCCTGCAGGGAGAGCATCGGAACATCATGAGGAACGAGTACGCCGACTTCGCGCTGTGCTGAGCCTCCCACGGTGCGTGTCGGCGAGTTCTTCGTAATGAGCTCCGGATACGCTGCCTCAAGTTTTTTCAGGCGCATCATCAGCATATCGAAGTCATAATCCGAAATCTCAGATTCATTATCGTCATAATACTGCTTGGAATACTTCCGTATTTTACGCCGCAGCTCTGACAGCTCTGTCTTTACCTCATCAATCTTGCTCATGATCTCCTCACAGCTTCAAAATCGGTGCATACTTTTGCACGAACTTCTTGATGCCTTCCCCCGGAAATGCAATGGACAGCTCAGCATCCTCACCTGATCCACTGATGGCGACGATGCGCCCGTCTCCCCACTTGCTGTGGCGTACGGCATCCCCCGCCTGAAAGGCTGCCGACGCATCGGGGCGGATCACACTGCCGTCCGCCGCCGTATGCTGCTGCGGCGGCATATAGCGTTTTCGCTCCGTGCGGGTACTGCGCTCACTCCATATATTGGACGGTGCACGCAGATCAGTCCCGCTGAAAAAGTCCGCCTCCTTATGCTCGACCAGCTCCTCTGGAATCTCTGCCAGAAAGCGCGAAGGACGCGACATCTCCGTACGCCCATAGATCGTCCGCTGCCTTGCATAAGTGAGGTAGAGCCGACGCTCGGCGCGCGTGATGCCGACATAGCACGTACGCCTCTCCTCCTCGATCTCCGTATCATCGAGCAGCGTGCGGGAATGCGGAAAGAGCCCTTCCTCCATCCCCGCCATAAAGACGGCGGGAAACTCCAGTCCCTTCGCCGCGTGAAACGTCATGAGCGTCACTGTCCCGTCCGACTGCTCCGTCTGATCGACATCGGAAATCAGCGCAATCTGTGCGAGGAAATCCGCAAGTCCGTTCTCCCCCTCCGCTGCACCATCATCAAAGTTCTTCGCCACACTGATGAACTCACGCAGGTTTTCGAGACGGTCACGATTATCTTCCTTCTTCTCCTCCTCAAGCGCAGCGGCATAGCCGGACGTCTCGATCACATCCTCGACAATCTCATGGATGGGACGCGTTCCGAGCTGTCCCATAAAGGTAAAGACCATGGCGGCGAACTCCTCCAGCGCCAGCTTTACCTTGGCGGAGAGTTTGGGAATCATGGAGAGCAGCTGAGCATCCGTAATCACCTCAAAGAGAGAGATGCGGTACTCCTCCGCCGTCTCCATCATGCGAGCGATGGACGTAGGGCCAAGACCACGACGCGGGACATTGATAATGCGCAGAAGGCTCAGTGTATCGCGAGGATTGTAGATCACACGCAGATAGGCAATAATGTCTTTAATCTCACGTCGATCATAGAAACGCACCGAACCAACCATTGCATACGGGACACCTGTCGCGTAAAAAGCCTCCTCAATATTGCGTGACTGCGCATTGGTGCGGTAGAGCACGGCAATATCGCCATACTTGACATGGAACATCGTGTGCAGACGCTCCACCTCCCGCACGATATAGGAGGCCTCATTCTTTTCCGTTGCTCCCTCATAGATCGTAATGCGGTCGCCGGTCGGATTATCCGTCCAGAGCTCCTTCTTCTTGCGCGTCAGGTTGTTCTCGATCACAGCATTCGCTGCCGCAAGAATATTCTTCGTCGAGCGGTAGTTCTGCTCGAGCAGGATAACCGTCGCCTCCGGGTAGTCCTTCTCAAAGTTCATGATGTTCCGCATATCTGCGCCGCGCCAGCCGTAGATCGACTGGTCAGCATCGCCGACAACACAGATATTCCGGTGCTCTGCGGCAAGCAGCTTGGTGATTGCATACTGTGCGCCGTTCGTATCCTGATACTCATCCACAAGAATGTACTGGAACTTCTTTTGGTACTTCGTCCGCAATTCCTCATTCTTTGTAAGGAGTTCCACCGTCAGCATCAGCAGATCATCAAAATCCAGTGCATTGTTCTCCTGCAGCTTGGACTGATAGAGTGCATAGATCTTGGCGACCTGTTCGGCAAAGAAATCCGTTGCCTGCGCCGTAAATGCCGCGACATCGAGCAGACGGTTCTTCGCATCGGAAATATGCGCCTGCACCGCGCCGGGAGCGGTATGCTTCTCGTCGATATTGAGCTCTTTCAGGCACTCACGGATCAGCCCCTTACTGTCCGCAGCATCGTAGATGACGAAGTTCTTCGCATAGCGCCCGTAGTGCTCAAGCTCCATGCGCAGAAAGCGGGCACAGAACGAATGGAATGTGCTCAGCCAAACGTCCTGCGCCGCATCTCCGATCAGTGCATCCACGCGTTCGCGCATCTCGCGGGCAGCCTTATTGGTAAATGTAATGGCAAGGATGCGGTAGGGCGGAACACCATGTTCCAACAAATTGGCGATGCGAAATGTCAGCACACGGGTCTTTCCGGACCCCGCGCCGGCAACGATGAGGAGAGGTCCCTGCAGGCACGCGACAGCACGCTGCTGTGGCTCGTTCAGCCCTTGCATCAAATCCATAGAATCGTCCCTTTCACTCCAAATAAGAAAGGCGGGGCCGCCGCCACGGCAACTCCGCCCCTCCCATATACAGTATTCCTTATGTCTTAATTCGCTTAACCGCTTCCGAGAGCGGCGGAATGATCTGCTTCTTGCGCGACATGACGCCCGGCAGATAGAGATGTGTTCCGCTCGTATCCTTGCGGAACGCCTCCCCGATCAACGTGCGCGGCGAGCCCGTAAAGAGCAGATAGGTTGCCTCCTCGAGAATATCCGTAATCATAACGAGACTGAGATCAAAGCCCTCCGTGTCGCAGATGGACTTCATCGCTGCGAGGAGCTCATCCTCCTTCGCCATGATTTCCTTCGTGTCCATCACCGAGGTCTGACTGACGACCACACGATAGGCACCGATGGTGAACTCCTTGAGGTCGTTGCGGACAATCTCCATCGGCGTCATATTGCCGACACTGGAGCCCGCCTTCAGCATATCGAGGCCGTACGCGTTCATATCCACGTCTGCGATTTCAGCGAGACGCTCTGCCGCCTGTTTATCCTTTGGCGTGCAGGTCGGAGACTTGAACAGCACCGTATCAGAGATGATGGCGGAGAGCAAGAGACCTGCAATCGACGGAGGAATGTCGATGTCGTTCTGCCAGTGCATATTAGAGACAATCGTTGCCGTGCACCCGACTGGCTCTGCGTGAGTGTAGATTGGTTCGCTCGTACTGATCCCACCGAAGCGATGATGATCGATGATCTCGATGATCTTCGCCTCCTCGATGCCCTCGACCGCCTGATTGCGCTCGTTGTGATCGACAAGAATCACCTGTGCCGGATCGGAGACCCCCAGACGGTCACGGCTCACGAGACCGACGATGCGCCCGTTCTCCAATACGGGATAATTACGGTAGTTGGTCTCCTCCATGATTCCCTTGATATCAGACAGGAGATCGAGCGGCTTGAAGCAGACGGGATTATCGTGCATGATGCGCCGAATGGGCACACACTGGTTGATGAGACGCGCTACGGTATAGGTATCATACGGCGTCGAGAGGACGAAGATACCACGCGTCTCTGCTTCCTCCAGAGCCTCCGCCGGAACGCGGCCGTCCCCGGTCACGACAAGGCAGGAAATCCCCTGGTTAATGCAGGTCAGAATCGTCTCGGGCTTTCGGTCGCCCACGAGCACGATGTCGTTCCCTTTGATGATCTTCTTAATCGTTGCGATACTTCCGGCAGCGATGCGAATCTGTCCCTTGATTGTCTCCGACTCATCACCGGAGACAAGCACCTGACTGTCGGTGGCATGAATGATGTCGCGATAGCGTACGCGCATATCCGCGAGATTCGTCATGCCGAGCTCCTGAAAATACCGCTTCGCAAGATCACTGACCGAAACGATGCCGACGAGAAGTCCCTGGCTGTCCGTCACGGGAATTGACCGCAGATCATTCTCGCGCAGAACCTCCCCCAGATTTCGCAGGGTATCGTGCTGGCGCACAACGATCTTGCAGTCCATCGCAATGTCCTTGACACGCGGATAGAGATCGGGGATCAAGAGCGGCTTTTCGACATGGAAGTACTCCAGTGCAAACCGCGTTTCCTTATTCACTTTGCCGGCGCGTGCGGCAATGGCATTGACGCCCATGGCCTGTTTCAGATGGGCATAGCCGATCGCGGAGCAGATCGAATCCGTGTCCGGATTACGATGCCCAATGACATAAATTGGCTTCGCAACGTTCAAAATAGTACCTCCTATTACGGTTCTGTCCACCGCATACATCGTTGTTATTATAGCATATTCACTGATTCGATTCCATAAGCAAAAGAGATTCGATAAGCAAAAGAAAAGATGCAGGACATGAACCGCACCTGCATCCTTTGTATCCGCCTCACACCTCAAAAGCACCCTTGAGGTGATGAATCCCCCACTCGCTTCCCACAGCATAGACCTCAACGATGTCAAAACGGCAAGGTGTTTGATCCATCCGTTTTTCGCGCAGATACCACATTGCCGTCTGTATAATCTTGCGCTGCTTTCGGTAGTTTACCGCTTCTGCAGGAAGTCCGCAACGAACGCTTCGTCGTGTCTTTACCTCGACAAAGACCAAGGTATCACGATCCTTTGCGATCAGATCGATCTCCCCTATCTTTGTGCGATACTTCTGTGCCAGAATTCGATATCCCTGCGCACCGAGATAGCGAGCAGCACAGGACTCCCCGCGATCTCCCAGCACCTTATTGCTCATGGCGATTTCCTGCTCCCCATGTGACGGTCGATCCGATAGACATGGGCGAGCACTTCAGCGATCGTACGATAGAGCTCGGGAGGAATCTCGCGGTCAATCTCAAGCGCCATCAACATATTGACGAGCGATTTATTCTGATAGACTGGTATGCCGTTTTTGCGTGCCTCCGCCAAAATGCGGTCAGCAACGAGGGAACGGCCTTTTGCCGTCACGCGCGGCGCACGATCCGACTTTGCATCATATTTGATGGCAACAGCACGCGGTTCTTCTTCGCGCTGCTCCTCTTCCCTGTCCGCGTGATCCGGCATATCTCACCATCCTTGCCTTTTCGTCTCTCAATCCACCAAGAATATTATATGAAGCGATCTCGTTATCGTCAATAGGCTATGCCATGACTGTCATCATCAGTTGGTGAAGAAACGGCGCTCGCCTATCGCACCGATCTGTATGCCCTCGATCACCAAAGAGGTTCCGTCAGCGGACTCACGTATACTGTCGAGTTCGTTACGGAACTCCCATGCGGCATCTGCATCAGAAAAATAGAGACGCATATCGACATGATTCTCTTCGTAGATGCGATTGATGAGTTCGACAGTGCCGATGTGATCCGTGAGAACACAGATTCTGAGCCACGTCTCTTTCTTGACCTGATCCGTCGCCTCGTCCTTGTGGGACTCATCATAGACATGAATATAGGCGGGATACTCGGTCTCTCCCATGAAGAGCGGCATCACATAGCTCATGGAGCGCTGTCCCGGCTGCGGTGCCGCATTCTCCCCCTCCAGTGAGTGACGCATGGTCAGAGCCAATGCCGCGACATCCCGCCCCGCACGTCTGTATTGCTCCGCCGTCATCTTGCGCGCCTTGACTAGATCGGCCATCTGCATAAAAGCCCATAGGCGCGGAAGATCCGGCATCTGCTGTTCAAACGCCGCTTGGCGGACGGTTCCCGGGATGTTCTGCTGCGTCAGCTGGATGAGTTGCTGGAGCTGCTTCGCATCACCTTCACTCAGGGTCTGCGTGCGTCCGCTGACGAAGTTCTGGAGCAGAAGTGTTTCGCGCTGGCTGAGATTTTCATTTTGCAGGAGCACGCGTGCTAGGTCGCGAAGCGTGCTCATCATCTGCGGTACATTCTCCATGGGGCGTGTGATGAACTTCGGAATGAGCGTCGGCGTCTCGGCCGTCTTTGCAGCATCTGAGCCCTGCATCGTGGAAGCTGGCGGCTGTGTCGCCGCTGTCTCCGCCCGTCCCGCCTGTGAACGGGCGACCTGCTCCGTGCTCTGAGGCGTTTGCTTTGCGGCTTCTGCGGTTCCTGTCCGCGCCTCTTCGCCAACGGGCTGACGAGCAGGATTCAGTGTCCCGCCCGTGCCTTCCTGACGCACGGGTGCACTGCCCTGCGGGAGGGGAGGCTCCTGCTGCACGGTAGTCTTCCCCTGCTGCGCAGCGTTTTCCTGCACCATCTCCGTGCCCTGCCCGCGCTGTGCCTCTGCCGCAGATAGAGAGGACGCGGCATTGCCTTTCGTGCCGATACCGACTGCGGCAGTATCTGCCTGACGAAGTGCAGGGGCTTCCGATCCCTTTGCCGATGGTTCAGAGGAGGCTTCCCCCTGTTTTGCCCCCCGTGCAATGTTGTCGGCGGGAAGGTCCTCTGTGGCAGCCGCAGTATCCGATGCAGCTGTGGCAGCAGGCGTAGAATTTTGCATAGCTCCCGCTGCGGGCGCCGCCATGCGTACGTTCTGTCCACTTGCCGGCATCTGCGCCGTGCCCTCTTCTGCGGAGAGTACGGCGCTTCCCTGCTGCGGTGTTGCCTGTGCCTCTCCTGTCTGCACCGATGACTTCGTCCCTCCCGGCTGCGGCATTGCCTGCTGCGTCGCCGCTTCCGCGTCACGCGGCATCAGCAGCTGAACCAGCTGATTTAGAAACGTCATGGAGGAGGTGCCGCCGCCGCTTGCCGCAGCAGGTGGAGCACCTGCACTCGCATTCAACTGAGAGAGGACGGTCTGCAAATCCTTCGGGAGGAGTTCGGCGTTTCCTGTATCAATCAGCTGAAACGCGGCTTTTGTCAGCATGATCGGTTCAAATGTTCCGCCCGCATCCTTGGCGATGGCACTTTTCAACGCCGCAAGCAGGGTCGCCACGTCGTCGCTGACACGGGGAACTTCGTTCGTCTCCGCCATCGTTCCCATCTGATTCAACATCCGCGCCAGCGTCGTCAGCTGATCCGTCGAAAAGCGCTGACTTGCCGCCGTACTGCCAAGCCCCTGTGCAAGTGTGGACTCAATCGAAAAAGACTGCCGAATGATATTCCGTATGACCTCTTTGAGCTCCTGCGGAATCTGCTCAACATTCGTCTGCTGACGTCCGCTGATTTTGGACAGAACATCCGCCATACGGTCAATCGCAGTCTCAATGGACACGTTGGTACGCTGACTGAATGCCGCTGAGGCATTCTCCTGATCGCCGCGGCCTTGTACTCCTTCGGTCGGGCGTTCCGATGAAATCCGCTGCGGTGCGGAGACGGCAGCCGCTGCTGCAGTTGCATTTGCTTCAATCGGCACAGTATTCACAGCCTTTTCTGTTAGTTATCATCGAGCGAATGGGCTCGAACGTTTTACGATGCAGTGGGCAGATCCCATAGTTGCGGATCGCGTCGATATGTTCCTGGGTTCCATAGCCCTTGTGCTTAGCAAAGCCGTACACCGGATACGCCTCGTCATACATCAGCATCAGGCGATCTCGCGTCACTTTTGCCAAGATCGACGCCGCCGCGATTGATGCGGATTTGGCATCCCCTTTGACAATCGACTGTGATGCCATTCTCAGATGCGGAAGCGCCACAGCGTCAATCAGAACCTCCTGCGGTGTCGGCAGAAGCGCAGCGACAGCATCATACATCCCTTTACGTGTCGCCTCCAAGATGTTCATTCGGTCAATCGTCTCAGCGTCAATGAGCTCGACATGATAGGAAACAGCATCCGAAACGATTCTTTCGTAAAGCTCTTCCCGCACTTTTTCAGACAGCTTCTTTGAGTCGTTCAGGCGGGGAAGCAGGTACTCCTGCGGCAGAATCACCGCCGCTGCTGCGACGGGACCCGCCAGAGGGCCACGCCCTGCCTCATCCACACCGGCGACGATGCAGTGCCCGCGCTCGGCGGCACAACGCTCATACGCATACATTGCATAGAGACGCGCACGCTCCTGCTGTGCACGTTCATAACGGCGAAGAATCGCTTGGACGGTTTTTCGCGCGTCACATTTGCAGGTATTGAGAAAATCCTCCGTCACATCTCCGCGACGAAAAACCTCTTCTATCTCTTTTATCGTCATTTTCTCTGATTCCTTCACCGCACTGCTTATGCAGATGGGATGCACGGCACTGCATCTAGAGAAATCCGCCCTAGTCTGCCACTCCGAAAATCCGTCAAAATTACCTGCTCTGCCTTTTCGTAATCAATTTTGCCGCCGGCACGGAGACATCCGCGCTTTCGTCCAATGGCATCAAGCAGCTCAACCCCCTCAGGCAGAGGTTCATCCAGCCGATAACGCGTACACAGCGACTGCGGACTGTCCTCTCTCAAACGATTCAGGAGAAGCAGCACTACACTTCCTACATCGTAAACATTGTCATTGATTGCCCCCGTAAATGCAAGATGAAGCGCCGCCTGCTGATCCTCAAATTTCGGCCAGAGGATGCCGGGCATATCCAGCAGCTCGAGCTGTGCACCAAGGCGAATCCACTGCTTTGCGCGGGTCACACCGGGACGGTTCTCTACCTTTGTCTTCGTGCCGCCCGACAGCCGATTGATCAGTGACGACTTGCCGACATTTGGAATGCCGAGAATCATACAGCGTGCGGCACGTGGTTTCGCCCCATGCTGCACCAATTTATCCGTTTTCGGCTTTGCGCAGCGTGCAATCGCCTGTACGAGTTCCTTCGTTCCCTTCCCCTTCACGGCATCCACGGGAACCGCAGAAAGCCCTTCTGCGGCATAATACTTGACCCACGCACGTGTCACATATTCATCCGCAAGATCCGCCTTGTTCAGCACGATGAGCCGCGGCTTCCCGCCCACAATCTCTCGCAGAACAGGATTTGCAGAACTCATCGGGATGCGCGCATCGAGGAGCTCTACCACCACATCCACCGACTTTAGATTCTCCTGAACCAGACGCTCCGCCTTCCGCATGTGCCCCGGGTACCACTGGAGACTTGGAATGTCGATTACGTTGTCGTTATCCGTCATTATATATATTCCTCTTAAGCCTTGATTTTACTGGATTTTATCAGCATACGTAAATGTATAAAGAGAGAAAATCATAATTCATCATTATCAATACTATATCATATTTTAAGAAAAAATCCCATAAACGGGAGACAAATGGGAGACGAGGGCGCAATTTGGGAGACAACAAAAATAAGCCCCAGAGCCGAAGCCCCGGGGCGTGAGTGCACCTATATCGTTATGCCTTGACCGTCGGTGTCAGCGACTTGTCGAGCACGAGGTGCACAAGCCACACTCCGCCCTGCATTACTGCAGGCAGGACGACCGCATCGCGCCAGTAGCACCAGCCGTGCTCCTCTTTTGCCTGCTCCTTGATCTGCCCGACGAACTTATCGACCGCCTGCTCGATGGCGGGGATGCACTCAGCGAGGATCGTGCGCGTTACGCGCTGCTTGACCTCCTCGGTCACCTGATCGACGTTGATCTCCTTGACGATGGTGTCTCTGATGTCTGTCCACTTACTCATGATGTTTTCTCCTTTCACGGCGTTCCACCGTTGTCCTTCCAATACTGCCGATACCAGTTTGCCTTGCCGCGCAGCACGTCGCCGCCGCGGCCGCCATCCGTCGACCACGGGTGGAACTTGGGGCTCTCCAACGTGCCAAGATACTCGAGATCCCAACGCTCGCAGGTCGTGCGCGGACCATACTCCTCATGCGGCTCGATGTCGTCCTCGTTGTCCGCTGCTTCGCCATGTGTGAGGACGCGCTGCTTATCGATGGTCAGCCAGAGGCCGTTACAGAGCGCGGCGATTGCCTGCGCCATGCCGTCGATCTGGAGCGGTGTCGGCGATTCTTGCCCGAGGTTGTTAGTCGTTGCTCCGTAACATCCGAGCATGCAGATGCTGACGCTGCCCGTGTTGCGCCGCCACGTCGCGGCGAGTACATCATCCAGCTCCCCATCTGCAATCACGTAGATTTCGCCGTCCTTGTCGATCTGGACGTGATAGTCGCTCCAGAACTGCCCGTAGTGTCCCGCCGACCAATGCAGGTACACTTTCGTCTCACGGCCGTATTCTGCCGCCGCCTCTGCGAGTGCTGCGCGATACTCTCCCGCAAGCTCCTCAAGTTCTGCCGGCGTCACCCGCCGCATCGCGTTCCTGCTCAATACGTGGCTCATTTATCTCCCTCTCTTTCTTTGATATAACCGATCGCCCGAGGAAATCCGATCAGTCCCGATGTGACATTGCTGGATAGCTCGGCCGTCCCGTAAAAAATGGACAGGATCGCTACTGCGACGAGCCCTGTCCCGACCATCCAATCTACGGGCGGGAGCCAGTCGTGTTTTGGCATCCGATCATCTCCCTCCAAGTGCCCATGTCAGCACGCTCGCAAAAATGCCGACGATGGTCGTTGACATCCCGATGGTCCAGCAC
>JABZYJ010000060.1 GCA_015265235.1 Selenomonas sp.
CGTCCGATGCCCGCGCGAGTGATTCCCGCTCGTCACTCCGGCAAGGGTAAAGGGCACGATCTCTGTCCCGTAGAGTGCCACGAACCAGCGAATCGGGCGGATGAAGCGGAAGTCCAGATCCCCCCACCGCATACTGTTCGGCAGTGGAATCGCGCGCACAAGGTCAGGCAGGAGCGAGGTCAGAAGCTCGGCCGTCGCTGCACCGCTCTCATGCACGGAGGCATAGACATAGCCGTCACGCTGAATGAGGGCGGACGGATCGACGCCCTGTCCGCGCGCAAACCCCGCGCCCGCCTTCGTCGGATTTCCGTCTGCATCAAAGGCAATGGCGACGGATGGGCCGCGCGTCTCCGTATTGACATCTTCCTGCCGCTCCGCAAGCCCCGTCACAATGAGGGCGGCACGGCGCGGCGTGCCGAGCGTGCGCACCTTCTCATAGGAAAGGCGGTGCTCCTTCAGCATCGTCTCCGCCAGCTGCGCCAAATCCTCTAGGAGGTGCGGCATCACATGTGCCGGAATCTCCTCCGTTCCAATTTCAAATAACAGATCCCGCTTCATGCCTTCCCCTCCTTTTTCAACAGCGGATACCCCAGTTCCTCACGCTGGGCGAGATACGCCTCCGCGCAGAGACGCGCGAGTTTGCGCACGCGCCCGATGAACGCCGTCCGCTGGGAGACACTGATCGCCCCGCGTGCGTCGAGCAGATTGAACGTATGCGAGCATTTCAGCACGTAGTCATGCGCCGGATGCACATAGCCTGCCTCGATGACGCGCACCGCCTCCGCCTCATACTTGTCGAACAGGTCAAAGAGCAGCTTCTCGTCCGAGAGATCGAACGCATACGAAGACTGCTCAAACTCATTCTGGTGGAACACATCGCCATAGGTCACGTCATCCGTCCACGCGATGTCATAGACGTTCTCCACGCCCTGAATATACATGGCAAGACGCTCCAGCCCATAGGTGATCTCCACGGAGACGGGCTTTACATCCTGACCGCCGACCTGCTGGAAGTACGTGAACTGCGTGATCTCCATCCCGTCCAGCCAGACCTCCCAGCCAAGTCCCCACGCGCCCAGCGTCGGCGACTCCCAGTTGTCCTCGACAAAGCGGATGTCGTGCTCCTCCGCGTGAATCCCGAGGCGGGCGAGGCTCTCAAGGTAAAGTTCCTGAATATTGTCCGGAGACGGCTTCATGATCACCTGGAACTGATGATGCTGATAGAGACGATTCGGGTTGTCTCCATAGCGTCCGTCCGCCGGGCGGCGCGAGGGCTCCACATAGGCGACATTCCACGGCTCCGGCCCCAGAACGCGCAGGAACGTCCACGGGCTCATCGTCCCTGCGCCCTTTTCTACATCATAGGGCTGGGCGAGGATACAGCCCTGCCCCGACCAGAACTCCTGCAGTGTGAGGATAACCTCTTGAAATTTCATGCAAACAACCCCTCCAACAGAAAAACCGCGTATACCCTATAAGAATACGCGGTTTTGAGAAAATAGCAAGACCTATTTAAAACTGTTCCGCAAACTCTGCAAAATACCCGCCTGTCCTTCATTGATATCCTTGTTCCATTGACCGTCATAGGCTCGATCGCCGGACGGAAGCAGAGCGCACACAATGATGAGGAGGATAAAGGCAACGACGATGCCGCCGATGATCTTACGCTGATAGGTGCTGCGCGCCTTTCGTACGCGCTGAAGCCGTGCCTCGAGCTCCTGCTGTTTGCGCTCGCGCATCGACTGCATCGCCGCCTCCGTTTGGCTCTTTTTCTTTGCCATACAGCATGCCTCCCTGCATATTAATCAAACAGGCTCTGTTCCTCATAGACCGGCTCTTTCATCTTTTGGTAGCAGAAGAGCGTCGCGAGCGTGTCCGCGAGTGCGCCGTGCGCCACCGTGTTTCCCCAGTCGTAGCGGTAATAGTCCGCACACTCCGTCAGCTTCCACCATCGGTAGCCGCCGCGCCGTGCATCGGGGACTTTGCGGAACGCCGAAAAAGCAAGCATCACATCATGGCGGTTCGGGTTCGTAATGCGGATTCCCGACTGCGCCAGAAGGCGAATATCGAACTCGATGTTATAGCCGACAAGGAGTGTGTCCGGCGCATTGAAGAGACGTTCCAGCTCCTCACGATGCGCGAGAATAGGGTCACAGCCCGCGACCATCGCCGGCGATATGCGATTGATGCGCTCGGCATCCGGCCACTCTGCCTTACGTGCCGGCGCATACATACCGTCGACCATCGTCTCACCCACGCCATTCACAACAGCGAGGGTCAGTACTTCATCATCACTGCGAAAGCCGGTCGTCTCCGTATCAAAGACTAGAACCTTTTCTTGCATCAAAAGTCCTCTTTCTTCTGGTTATTTTATCCCAATTATACATGGCTTTCGTCATGATTATTATACAACAGACGGAATCATCTGTCAAGAAAACGCATCACAAGACGCCCATCATCACAGGGTTGAGGGCAATTTGCGGTTGCAAAAGAATGGGTTTTACGCTAGAATACTTTTATAATATATAGATTATTTCTATAGCTTAAGTCTATTCACCGTTAATCCATCCTATGGTTGAAAGGAGTCTTTTATGAACGCCATCAAACTCCGTGACAATATCTACTGGGTCGGCGCCATCGACTGGTCCATGCGCAGCTTCCACGGCTACGATACGCAGCGCGGCTCATCATACAACGCCTACCTCATCATCGACGATACGATCACTCTGATTGATACGGTCAAACACGGCTTTGAGGAGGAGATGCTCGCGCGCATCTCCTCCGTGATCGATCCGTCGCAGATCAACTGCGTCATCTCCAATCACGTGGAGCCAGATCACTCCTACGGTGTCTCCCTCATCTCCTCCCTCGCACCGAGCGCAAAGATCGTCACGAGTGCGCCGAACGGACTGAAGGGGCTGCGCGCCTACTATGGAGAGCTCCCCTACGAGACCGTCAAGGCAGGCGACAGCATCTCGCTCGGCAAGCGCACTCTGCAGTTCATCCCGACCCCGATGCTGCACTGGCCCGACAGCATGGTCACTTACTGTCCTGAGGAGAAGATTCTCTTCTCGAACGACGCGTTCGGGCAGCATCTGGCATCGGGCAAGCGCTTCGACGACGAGAATGACCTCGCTATCCTCTGTGAGGAGGCGAAAAAATACTACGCCAACATTCTCTTCCCGTACGGGGCACAGGCAAAGGCGGCACTCAAGGCACTGCACGGGCTCGACATGGAAATGATCGCCACGGGACACGGCATTATCTGGCGTTCCCATATCCCTGAGATCATCGAGCGCTACAAACAGTGGTCGAGCGGCGAGACAGAGGAGCGTGCCGTCATTGTCTTCGACAGTATGTGGCACTCCACCGAGGCGATGGCGCATACGATTGCTGAGGCGTTCATCGACAAGGGGTACTCCGTCGGCTACTATGACATCAAGAAGAACTCCCATGCGGACATCATGACAGATATCCTCACGAGCCGCTATCTCGCCGTCGGTTCACCGACGCTCAACAACACGATGCTCCCGACCATCGGCGGTTTCCTCTGCTATATGCGGGGGCTCGCACCGAAGGGACGCAAGGCTTTCGCCTTTGGCTCCTATGGCTGGGGCGGGCAGAGCATACAGCAGATCGAGGACGAGCTGAAGGCGGGCGGCTGCGAGATCGCCATGGACAAGGTGCGTATCCTCTACGTCCCCTCCGAGGAACAGCTCAAGGCACTCCACGATCAAGTGATTGCACTCTAAAAAAATATAAAACACGTAGAAGCCCCCCGAAGGCGCAAGCAAGCCTTCGGGGGGCTTTTATCCATATCACTCTTCCACAAAGTACTGCATCGATGTCTTCTTCCACTCTTTCTTGGTGTAGAGCATCGCGCGATCCTCGATGCCCGTCGCGGCTGCGAGTTCTTCTGCAATCTTCTCGCACTCCTCACGACTGAAACCGTGGATCATCGTATAGACATTATAGCGCCAATCCGCCGTACGATTGCGGTCATAACAATGGGAGACGCGCTCGTGCTGCGCCATCTGCCGCGCCACTTCGTCCACGCGCGCGTCGGGAACATTCCAAACGCAAAGACAGTTGGACGTAAAGCCGACCTCACGGTGACGGAGAACCGCCCCCATCTTGCGGATCTTCTTTTCTGCAATCATACGCTCCACACGATGCAGAAACTCCTCCTCGCTGATGCCGATTTTCGCCGCGAGTGCCTTGTACGGCTCGGCGACAAGCGGAAACTGCCCCTGCAGGAGGCGGATGATCTTACGGTCGAGAGCATCGACCTCGATTGCTTCGCTCATGGATATGCCTTCCTTCCTGCATCAGTTCAGCTTAAACTGCACGTTGATCTTATATTTCTTATTCGCTTTCAGGCTCATCAGACGCTCCACCCCGGGCAGTGCCTTGATCTCCCCGATGATCTTCTCCTCCGTCGCCTGCGACGGTGTCATGAGCGTAAACCATAGGTTATATCTTCCCTCGCGCTCATAGTTGTGCGTCACGCCCGTATAGCGATTGACCGCCTGTGCGACAGACGAAAGCTGCTCCGGTGTCACACACAGCGCGATCAGCGTCCCCTGATAACCAAGGCGTTCCGAGTTGAAAAATGTCCCAATGCGACGCAAAAATCCGTCCGTCTTCAGGGCGTCCAGCCGCTCAAGCACATGCTCTTCCGTCGTCTCGAGCATCTCGGCGAGACGCGCAAACGGCCGCGAACACACCGGCAGGTTGCCCTGCAGGAGATTCAGCAGCCGTTTGTCAAATTCTGTCAGTTCTGCCATTGAAGTCTCTCCCATATACCGTGCACCATCTTCATGCACCGGTATCGGATCGTCTTGCTCATGGACAATCATATCATAGGATACTGGTACAAAAATGAATGCGATTCACTTCTTTACGTGCCTATTCTAACAGATATTCCTTCATTACGTCAAGGAGTTCCGTACGCCCTTCATTTTTCGGCACGGAGTATGGCAGAATCGAAAGATCGGGAACGCCGAGCGTCTTGCGCATCAGTGACAGCTGTTTTTGCCGTGCCGTGCGCCCGAGCTTATCCGCCTTCGTGGCGACAACCAGCACGGGTATATCATGCGATACGAGCCAGTCAAACATCTTTCTGTCGGAGGACATAGGTTCATGACGAATATCGAGCAGGAGACAGACAAAGTGCAGATTCTCTGCATGGAGGAAGTACTCCTCGATAAACTTTGCCCATGTCTTTCGGCTCTCACGCGCCGCCTTGGCATAACCATAGCCCGGCAGATCGACCAGGTGTACGGGATGGCGTTCTTCCCCACCGTCGATGCGCATGAGCAGCTCATAGAAGTTGATCGTCTGTGTCTTCCCCGGTTTCCCCGAGACATGGGCGAGCTGGCGAATGCGTGTCAGGGAGTTGATGAGAGACGACTTCCCGACATTGGAGCGTCCGATAAAGGCGACCGCAGGATGCTGTTCCTCGGGGTACTGGTCGCGCCGTACCGCAGAGGCAAGATAGGCAGCCTTTGTAATGACAACCGGCTCAGACATACTGCACCTCCTAATTATACAGCGCGACCTTCAGTACCTCGTCCATGTGCGCTACGGGTACAAACTCAAGCGACGCACGCACCGCATCGGGAATATCCTCGATATCGCGTTCGTTTTCCTGCGGCAGGACGATGGTATGCACACCCTCGCGATAGGCAGCGAGTGTCTTCTCCTTCAGCCCGCCGATCGGCAGCACATTTCCGCGCAGCGTGATCTCCCCCGTCATGGCGACATCGGCGCGCACCTTGCGCCCCGTGAGTGCCGAGATCATCGCCGTCGCCATGGTGATGCCCGCCGAGGGGCCGTCCTTCGGAATCGCTCCCTCGGGCAGATGGATGTGTATGTCGTCCGTCTCGTAGAAGTTCTCTGCCAGATGGAGCGCCTCCGCACGGCTGCGCACGTAGGAGAGCGCCGCCTGTGCCGATTCCTGCATCACGTCACCGAGCTGCCCCGTGAGGATGAGTTTGCCCTTCCCGCGCAGGATGTTGACCTCCGTCCGCAGCACATCGCCGCCGACCTCCGTCCACGCAAGCCCTGTGACGACGCCGACGAGTGGCTTCTTCTCCTGCCGCGCCGGATGATACTTCGGACGTTCCAGAAACGCCGTAAGGTTCGCCTTCGTCACGGCGATGGGCGGCGTCTCCCCTTCGACGATGCGCCGCGCTGTCTTGCGGCAGAGCTGTCCCACGACGCGCTCCAGCTCGCGCACCCCCGCCTCGCGCGTATAGGAGCGGATGAGCACAGGATAGACGCCTGCACTGATGCGGATGTCCTTTGCCTTCAGCCCGTTCTGTATGCGCTGACGCGGTAGGAGATGCCGCCGTGCGATCTCGACCTTCTCCATCTCCGTATAGCTCGAGAGATTCAGGATCTCCATGCGGTCACGCAGCGGCGCAGGAATGCGCGCGGGGTGATTTGCCGTGACGATCCAGAACACCTGCGAGAGGTCAAACGGCAGCTCCACGAAGTGATCGCTGAACGTGCAGTTCTGGGCAGGGTCAAGAACCTCAAGAAGCGCAGCAGAAGGATCGCCATGAAAGTCCATGGCAATCTTGTCCACCTCATCTAAGAGAAAAACGGGGTTCTTCGTACCGGCACGGCGAATCCCCTCGATGATGCGGCCCGGCATCGCGCCGACATAGGTGCGGCGATGCCCGCGTATCTCCGCCTCATCACGGATGCCGCCGAGCGAGATACGGATGAACTCCCGCCCCATCGCACGGGCAATCGACGCTCCGAGCGACGTCTTGCCGACACCGGGTGCACCGACGAGGCAGAGGATGGGAGCATTCTGCTCCGGTGCCAGCTGACGCACGGCAAGATAGTCGAGGATGCGTTCCTTGATCTTTTCGAGTCCGTAGTGATCGCGTTCGAGCACAGCGCGCGCAGCATTCATATCGACCGTCTCTTTGGTCGTGTGCATCCACGGCAATTCGATCAGACAGTCCAGATAGCTGCGGATCACACCGACCTCGGCACTCATCGCAGGGCTGATGTCGAGGCGGTGAATCTCACGTTCGATGGTCTCGCGCACGGCATCGGGGTACGCCCCCTCCGCGAGAGCCGTGCGATAACGATCCACATCGGCGGACTTATCCGCATCGTCGCCGAGCTCCTTATGGATTGCCTTGATCTGTTCACGCAGATAAAAATCGCGCTGAACCTTGTCCATCTGCTTACGGACACGACGGTTGATCTTCTGCTCGATCCCCATGATGTCCAGCTCATAGACGAGCACCTCATAGAGACGATGCAGGCGTGCGCGCACATCAATGGTGGCAAGGATATCCTGCCGCACCTCATGCTTCAGGCTCAAATGGCTCGCGATAATATCCGCCAGACGCCCCATGTCCTCCATGATCGAGATCGACACCAGTGCCTCGGGCGGAATCTTATGGGAGAGCTTCACCCACTCCTCAAATTTGCTCGTAACACCGTGAACAAGTGCCTCCATATCCTTTGTGGAGGGCGTTTCCACACGCTCCTCGTCAATCACATGGACATCCGCCTCCGCGTACGTCTCCCCCTCGCGGATCTCCATGATCTCCGCGCGCTGCTGGCCGTCCACCAGGATACGCAGCACGCCCTCGGGCAGGCGCAGAAACTGACGGATCTCCGCAACTGCACCGACATCATAGAGATCTGCTACCGTCGGGTCATCCAGTTCCGGATCCTTCTGTGAAACGACGAGAATCCGGCTGTCTCCTGCAATCGCAGCCTCGATGGCGGCAACAGAGCGATCGCGTCCCACGTCGATGTTGACCATCATGTGGGGATATACCACAAGTCCCCGCAGGGGAAGCAGCGGCAGTGTTTGTTTTTCAGACATGGTCGCGTTCCTTCCATCTATAGAAAAAAGGAGCACCGCACGCTGCAGGCTCCTTTCATTGGTATGTCGATATGTGTCAAAGGTAACACAGAGACCTTTAATTGGCGACTGCCATCTTCTGTGCGCCCGCACCGTCGATGGTGAGGATCGGGTCGCTGTGGTTGACGATGACGTCCTTCGTGACCTGACATGCTGTCACGCCATGGATCGACGGCACCTCGTACATGACGTTGCGCATGATCCCCTCGACGATGGCACGCAGACCACGCGCGCCCGTCTTATGCGTCAGCGCTTCCTTCGCGATCAGGTGCAGTGCATCCTCCTCAAATGTCAGACGCACACCGTCCAGTTCGAGCAGCTTTTGGAACTGCTTGACAAGAGCGTTCTTCGGCTCTGTCAGAATGCGAACGAGCGCTTCCTCATCGAGGGAGTTCAGCGTGACTACGACAGGCAGACGCCCGATGAACTCGGGAATCAGTCCATTCTTCATCAAATCCTCGGGGATGATCTTGCTGAGCGAAGCCCCCACCGTAACGCGGCGCTTCGACCGCACCTCGGCACCAAAGCCCATCTGCTTCTTTCCAAGGCGCGACTCGATGATCTCCTCAAGGCCATCAAACGAACCGCCACAGATAAAGAGGATGTTCGTCGTATCGATCTGCAGGAGTTCCTGCTGCGGATGCTTGCGCCCGCCCTGCGGCGGCACGGATGCCGTTGTCCCCTCAAGGATTTTGAGCAGCCCCTGCTGAACGCCCTCCCCTGAGACATCTCGTGTGATGGAGGGGTTCTCCGATTTGCGCGCAATCTTATCGATCTCGTCGATGTAGATGATGCCGCGCTGTGCCTTCTCGATGTCGTAGTCCGCCGCCTGAATCAGCTTCAGCAGGATGTTCTCGACATCCTCGCCGACATAGCCTGCCTCCGTGAGAGAGGTCGCATCAGCGATGGCAAACGGCACATTCAGGATGCGTGCCAGCGTCTGCGCCAGCAGCGTCTTGCCGCTGCCCGTGGGGCCGATCATGAGGACGTTCGACTTGCGCAGCTCCACATCCTCGTTCTTTCCCTGACCGGCATGAATACGCTTGTAGTGATTGTAGACCGCCACGGAAAGTGATTTTTTCGCCTCATCCTGACCAATGACATATTGGTCGAGAATGCGGCGGATCTCCTTTGGCTTCGGAATATCCTTGAGCCCGACATCAATATCGTCGCCAAGTTCCTCCGCAATGATCTCATTGCAGAGTTCGATGCACTCATCGCAGATATAGACGCCGGGACCCGCCACGAGCTTTCTTACCTGCTCCTGCGTCTTGCCGCAGAACGAGCACTTGAGCTGACCCTTGTCGTCCGCCCCAAATTTCATCGCATGACACCCCCTCAGGCCTTGCTGTCAGCAGATGTATCCTTTGGTCGGAGGACAACCTCATCAATGAGGCCGTATTCTTTTGCCTCCTCCGCCGACATGAAGTTGTCGCGTTCCGTATCAACGTTGATCTTCTCTGTATCCTGCCCCGTGTGATGCGCGAGGATTTCGTTGCCGACCTCACGCAGGCGCAGGATCTCCTTCGCCTGGATCTGGATGTCGGTCGACTGTCCCTGTGCGCCGCCAAGCGGCTGATGAATCATAATACGGGCATGCGGGAGGGCATAGCGTTTTCCCTTTGCACCCGCCGTCAAAAGAATCGAGCCCATGCTCGCCGCCTGTCCAACACAGATCGTGGAGACATCCGGCTTGATGTACTGCATGGTATCATAGATGGCAAGTCCTGCCGTCACAACACCGCCGGGGCTGTTGATGTAGAGATGGATATCCTTATCGGGATCCTCCGACTCCAAAAAGAGCATCTGTGCCACAACGACGTTGGCGACGCTGTCGTCAATCGGTCCACCGAGGAAGATGATGCGCTCCTTCAGCAGGCGGGAGTAAATGTCATAGGCACGCTCCCCGCGTCCGGAGGTCTCCACCACCATCGGTACATAGTAACTCATACGTTCCTCCCCGCAGGAGCTTTCTTACTCCGTGATATTGTCCACGATGAACTGCGCCGTCTTCTTGCGCAGCACCGTCGCTGCAAGATCGCTGACGCGCCCCTGCTCCTTGATGATCTTCTGAACCTGCTTCGGCGTCGCACCATAGGACAGAGCCATTGCGTAGACTTCCTGATCGAGATCCCTTCCCTCGACCTTGATGTCCTCTGCCTTGGCAACCTCCTCGAGCATGAGATCGGTGCGCACGTTCTTCTCCGCCGTCTCGCGGTACTCGTCGCGGATGCGCGCCATATCGAGCCCTGCGTACTGGAGATACTGCTCAAGGCTCATTCCCTGCTGCTCAAGACGCATCGCCATTTCCTGGATCATCGCCGTAATGCGGTTCTCGACCATCACGGGCGGAATCTCCATCGTGCAGTTGTCCGTCGCCATGTCGATTGCCTTTGTGCGGCGCTCATTCTCTGCCTGACGCTCCGCGCCCTCCTGGAGGTTCTTGCGGATGTCCTCGCGCAGCTCTGCGAGCGTCTCGAACTTGCTTGCCTTCTTGGCAAACGCATCGTCCAGCTCAGGCAGCTCGCGCGACTTGATGCTGCGCACCGTGCACTTGAAGACAGCCGCCTTGCCCTTGAGATTCTCCGCGTGGTAGTCCTCGGGGAACGTGACGTTCACCTCGCGCTCCTCGCCGACCTTCGCACCGATGAGCTGATCTTCAAAGCCCGGAATGAACGAGCCCGAGCCGATCTGGAGCGGATAGTCTTCGCCCTTGCCGCCCTCGAACGGTGTCCCGTCCACAAAGCCCTCAAAATCAAGCGTAATGAAGTCGTCCTTCTTGACCGCGGCATCGGCAGGGGCGTCGATGAGCGTGCCCTGATGCTGGCGCATCCCTTCGATCTGACGATCGATGTCCTCCTCGGAAACCGAGACGGCAGGCTTCTCGACCTTGAGCCCTTTATATTCGCCGAGTGTGACCTCGGGACGCTGCGTGAACTTTGCCGTAAATACGACATCCTTGCCCTCCTCGAGGGTCACGATGTCGATCTCGGGGCGCGTCACAGGCTCCATGTTCTGCTCGGTCAGCGCTTCATCGCACGCCTTCTGTGCAACGCTCTCGAATGCCTCCTGAAGGATGGCCTCCTTGCCGACAAAATTCTCGACAATCTTGCGCGGTGCCTTTCCCTTGCGGAAGCCCGGGATATTCACGCGTCCCGCAAGACGCTTTGCCGCGCCGTCCGTCGCCTGCTCCAGCTTGTCCTGATCCACTTCAATCGTCAGAGTGACCTCACGGTTCTCCCCATGCTCTGCCGTAACCTTCATTGTATGAAACAACCTCCTGCTTCTTTCCATTGGGGGCGCGCTGCACCCTCCGATTTGCGGGCATACAAAGAGAGCATTCCCGCCATTCTACTTGTATCCTATCACAAAACAGCCAAAATGACAAGCACGGCTATTTCAGCAGCTCTGTCATGCGCGGCAGCGGCTCGGAAAGATCCATGTGCCCTGAGAGAGTTTCCACATCCTCCCCCTCAATGCGGATGCGCACCTTTTTCACCTCGGGGAAATCCGTGAGCGTGTTGACGATTGATCCGACGAGCATCTCTTCCCCCGTCGACCCGCCGTTGAAGTTCTTCTGCAGCTCCTTGGAGAAATCCACCGTGGCAACACCATCCTGAACCTTGA
>JABZYJ010000061.1 GCA_015265235.1 Selenomonas sp.
CGGCGCGGAGATCGCCGCCGCCGAAAACGCCGAGGAGCAGAAGATCGCCGCCGACAACCTCATGACCTATCAGTACAACTACGTGGATCATGCCGATGATGAAATCACGGTCACGAACATCTACAGCGAGACAGGAGAAGCGCTCACCATCCCGCTCGACCGCCGTCTGAGCATCATCCAAAACATGCAGGCCTACTATAAGAAGTACGACAAGCTGAAGCGCGCGCAGAAGCTCCTCGCCGTCCAGCAGGATGCGTGCCGTGCGAACATCCGCCATCTCGAGAGCATCGAGGCATCGCTCGACTCCTCCACGCGGCTCGCCGAGATCGCAGAGATTCAGGAGGAGCTGATCGCCTCGGGCTATCTGCACGAGAAGATGCCCAAGAAGAACAAGGATCGCCGCGCGCAGCCCTTCTCCTTCACCGCCCCCGACGGCATGACGATCCTCGTCGGCAAGAACAACATGCAGAACGACGCGCTCACCTTTCGGACGGCCGCACCGACAGATCTCTGGCTGCACGTACGCGATATCCCCGGCTCACACGTCATCCTGCGCACGGGCGGCGAGATCCCGAGCGAGGAGACACTCCACCTCGCCGCACAGATCGCGGCGCATTTCAGTAAGGCACGCGGCTCCTCGACCGTCCCCGTCGACTACACCGCCATCCGCTTCGTCAAAAAGCCCTCGGGATCCGTCCCCGGCTTCGTCCGCTTTACCCATGAGAAAACGCTCTTCGTCACCGAGGACGAGGAGGCTCTCGCGCCTATTCTCGCACAGGATCCAACCGTATAACAAAGGAAGTACTGATAAAAAGAAGGCGTCTGTACGAAGTTTTTCGCTTCGCACCAGACCCCTTCTTTTTTCTATGAAATTTTACGCAAACAGCTCAACCTGATTGCTCTCCATCATGCCGTCGAGGCAGCCGTGTGTACGCAGCACCTCGATGGCAGGCGCGGGCACGTGGGCGCGCGTCGCGAGATCCTCGACGGAGATGAACCGTCCGTCCCGCCGCGCCTCGACAATCGCCTGTGCCGCCTTCTGTCCCATGCCCGGGATCGCCGTAAAGGGCGGCAAAAGGGAGTTTTCATGCAGGATGAATTTCTCCGCATCGGAGGCGTAGAGATCGACGGGCTCACAGGAGAAGCCGCGCAGGTACATCTCCCATGCGAGCTGCAGGACAATGAGTGTGTCCTGCTTCTTGTTGTCCAGCTTGCCGCGGTGCTCGCGCGCCTCAGCGAGGAGCGCGTCGATTGCCGCACGCACGGCATCCTTGCCCTTCGCGATGATGTTCGCATCGAACTCTGCGGCGCGGATGGAGAAGTAGGCGGCGTAGTAGGCGAGTGGATAGTGCACCTTGCAGAACGCAATACGGTAGCCCATCATGACATACGCGGTCGCATGGGCGCGCGGGAAGAGGTATTTGATCTTCTGGCAGGACTCGATGTACCACTCAGGGATCCCGCCCGCGCGCAGTTTCTCCACGACATCGGGCGCGATACCTCGGCCCTTTCGCACATTCTCCATCGTCTTGAACGACAGCAGCGGCTCGATGCCGTTCTGCATGAGGTAGTTCATGATGTCATCGCGCGCGGAGATCGCGTCCTTCAGCGTGCTCGTGCCCGCCTTGATGAGATCCTGCGCATTGCCGAGCCAGACGTTCGTCCCGTGGGAAAATCCCGAGATCCGCACGAGATCGGCAAAGCAGTCGGGATTTGAGTCGTCGATCATCTTCTGCGTAAACGACGTACGGAACTCCGGGATGCCGTACGTCCCCATATTCGCCCCGAGATCCTCGGGCGTGATGCCGAGCGCGTCGGTCGAGGTGAAGATGGACATGGTCGCGGGATCGTCAAACGGGATGGTCTCGGGGTCGCGGTGCGTCAGCTCCTCGAGCATCTTAATGACCGTCGGATCATCGTGCCCGAGAATATCGAGCTTGACGAGACGCTCACTGATGGAATGGTAATCGAAATGGGTCGTGAGTGTATCCGACTCCATATTGTTCGCAGGGCGCTGGATGGGCGTGAAGTAGTGCACATCCATGTCGCGCGGCACGACCATGATGCCGCCCGCATGCTGCCCCGTCGTCGCCTTGACCCCCATGCAGCCGCGCATCATGTGCTCGATGTAGGGGCGCCCCTTCGCCTCGCCCTGATCCTCGTAGTAGTGCATGGCGTAGCCGTAGGCATTCTTGTCCTGCAGGCCTGCGATCGTGCCCGCACGGAACACATTCATCTTGCCGAAGAGGACTTCCGTGTACTTGTGCGCGACGGGCTGATAGTCGCCCGAAAAGTTCAGATCGATATCAGGCACCTTGTCCCCGTCAAAACCGAGGAATACGGCGAACGGGATGTTATGTCCGTCCTTGATGAGCGGCGTGCCGCAGACGGGACAGTCCTCGGACGGCAGATCAAATCCGCTCCCAACCGAGCCATCGTCGATGAACCGATTGTACTGACAGTGCGGGCAGCGATAGTGCGGCGGCAGCGGGTTGACCTCGGTGACGCCGATCATCGTCGCGACAAAGGAGGAGCCGACCGATCCGCGCGAGCCGACGAGATAGCCGTCATCGTTGGATTTTTTCACGAGGCGCTGGGCGATGATGTAGAGCGCGGCAAATCCGTGCCGCAGGATTGGCTTCAGCTCGAGCTCGAGGCGATCGGAGACGATCTTCGGCAGATTCTCGCCGTAGAGTTTCCGTGCACGTGCGTAGGACATCTCCTGAATCTCGCGATCCGCGCCCGGCACCATCGGCGCATAGAGCTCATCGGGGATTGGGAGAAAGCGCTCCGTCTCCTCCGCGATGCGGCGCGGATTCGTTACGACGCACTCGTAGGCGCGCTCCGCACCGAGATAGTCGAACTCCGCGAG
Source organism: Selenomonas sp. (assembly GCA_015265235.1). Lineage (GTDB taxonomy): Bacteria > Bacillota > Negativicutes > Selenomonadales > Selenomonadaceae > Centipeda. Next base: position 2,873 of record JABZYJ010000061.1, read on the forward strand.
CATCTCCTCCGTCGTACGCAGGTAGAGCGGCGGCTGACGCTCGGCGTCACGGTAGCCGTTCGCCTTTTGGATCATGGCGCGGTAGACGGCATCCTCGGGATTGAGGAAATGCACATCGCAGGTCGCGATCAGCGGCTTGCCGAGTCTGCGCGCCAGCTCGTCCACCTTGCGGTTGATGTCCCTGAGATCCTCGTCCGTCTGCATGGGAAAGCGGTCGTCAAATTTCAAAAAGTCATTGTTGTGAATGGGCTGGATCTCGAGGAAGTCATAGAACTTCGCCATCTCCTCCAGCTCCGCATCGGGACGCCCGGCGACGATGCCGCGGATCAGCTCGCCCGCCTCACAGGCAGAGCCGACGATGATCCCCTCGCGGTACTGCTCTAGGACGGCACGCGGCACACGCGGACGGCCGCGCTTCTTCGTCCCGCGGAAGTAGCGGATATGCGAGAGCGAGACGAGCTTATAGAGGTTATAGAGCCCCGTCTTGTTCTTGGCCAAAAAGATGATGTGAAAGGCACGGGCGTCGTCCTCGCTGTCGACGAGATAGCCCTCCATGCCATAGATGATCTTGATGTCGATGCCCTTTTTCGCAAGGGCACGTGCCGTATTCATCGCCTCGGGGAATGCCTGCACGACGCCGTGGTCGGTGATGGCGACCGCCGGCCACCCCCAGCGTGCCGCCGTCTCAACGAGCACCTTGGGCGGGACGACGGCATCGAGCGCGCTCATCTTCGTATGCGCGTGCAGCTCAACGCGCTTTTCCTCCGCTGTATCCTCGCGCTGCGGGACGCTGCGCCGCTCCATGCTGTCGATGAAGAGCACATAGTCGCTGATGAATTTATCGTATTCGATTTTCCCTTGGATGCGCACTGCACCGCCCTTGCCGATCGCCTTGACGATGCGTTCGACCTCGGCGTCGATCTCCTCCTGCGTCGTCTTGCCGCGCGCGGAGAAAAACTTCTTGCAGCTGATGCCGTTCGTCGCATCGGCAAATTTGATGGTGAGGATATAGGCACCGGACTTCAGCTGGTTCGCCTGCGGGTCAAAGACCTCACCCTCGAGGACGACGTTCTTGACCTCGTCCTCGATCACGCCCAGCGTGCGTGCCTCGCCCGAGACGCCGCGCCCCATAATGACATTGGCAGGAAGCTCCTTCGCCTTGGCATTCTTCGCCGCGCGCGCCGGTGCGGCGGACGCGGTCGCCTTGGTTGGTGCGGCGACAGGCACGGTGGGCGGTGTCCAGTCTGCACTGGGGAGTGCCCCGCTGAGCGCAGACTCCTCGCAGACGACGCGGCAGGCGCAGCCGACATGCATGCGCACGGCATGCTCGATACGTCCTGCCGTACTGCTCTGCGCAAAGAGCTCTGCGCCGAATGCACCGGGCGCAGAGATACGGATGACGTTGCCGTCCACAGCGTAGTCCGCCTGCAGCAGCGTATGATAGAGGACGGCATCGCCCGCGGCAGCATCGCGGACGATCTGCTCCCAGAGCGGCGCAACGGCCGGGGCAAGCGCGACGAGATTCTGCTGGATGAGCACCTGCGAGAGCTGATAGTTCGCCGCCACCTGCGCCGCGATACGCTCGATGAGAGCATCATCCATGACCGTCTGCGTTCCGACGACAATCTCCCACGTATCGCCGCATACCTCGACATGACGGACGACACAGGCACGCAAAAGAGCCCGCTCCTCCTCGGCGAGGGCGAGCCCATGCAGCAGGCGCAGCAGCAGATCTGCCGCACATGAAAGGATTCGATAGGTCTTCATTCGTCGTACAGCCTCTTGTACTGTTCCCTGTCTTCAAGCACGCGGCGCACGTAGAGCCGCGTCTCAGGGTAGGGAATCGCGTCGATTTCGTCGAACTGATCGGTCCAATGACTGCGCTCCATCCAGTCGCGCACATTGCCGCGTCCCGCATTGTACGCCGCGAGCGCGAGAATGTCGTTGCCGCCGAACTCGCGCTCCAGTTCGGCAAGATACCAGACCCCGTAACGGATGTTAAGGGCGGGATCGTAGAGGTAGTCCTCTGTGAACGGTTCCCCGAGCCGTCCCGCGATCCATGCGGCGGTCTGCGGCATGAGCTGCATCAGCCCGACCGCACCGCCATCCGAGCGCGCCGTCGGCTGAAACTTGCTCTCGTGCTTGATGACGGCCGCAACGAGGAATGGATCCGCGCGCTGCTGCGCGGCACTCGTCTCGATGTAGCTGCGATAGTCATAGGGGTAGAGCCACGTCCGCTCGACGATCGTCCAGCCGCCGACGAGGGCAAAGGCGATTGCCGCTGCGACAACAAAGCGCAGCAGCAGCCACAGCCGAAGCCGCAGATTACGCATGCCCGAGGTACGTCTCCCATAGTTTTTCCACACGCTCTTTCGTCTCTTCCCTTGTCCCACTGTTATCGATTACCACATCCGCCCGCATGCATTTCTCGGCGAGCGGCATCTGCGCGGCGATACGCGCACGCGCCTCTGCCTCGTCCATCGTATGGTCACGCGCGAGGAGGCGCGCCAGCTGCTCCTCGGGCGGGAGAGTAACCACCCACGTATCGTTCGTGAGGGCATCCCAGCCCGCCTCGAAGAGAAGCGGCACATCGAGCACCACCACCGCCGTGCCGTCCATGTGAGCGGCATCCAGACGATCCTCTGCGGCCGCGCGGATGATCGGGTGCACGCGGGCATTCATCTTGTCACGCAGCACTGTGTCAGAAAAGACACGCCGTGCGATCTCCGCACGGTCGAGCGTCCCCTCGGAGGTCACAATCTCCGGCCCAAAGAGTTCCACATAGGCGTGAAAGATGGGCTGATTTGGCCGAGAGAGTTCATGGGCAATCGCATCTGCATCCACAATACATGCGCCGCAGTCCTTCAGCATCTTGCTGACCGTGGATTTTCCGCAGGCGATACCGCCCGTCAGTCCGATGATCCTCACGTGTTACTTTGCCTCCGCCCAGTTCTTCCCACGATGCACATCAACGGCAAGCGGCACAGCCAGCTCCGCCGCCCCGCTCATCGCCGTGCGCAGGAGCTCCGTGACCGTCTCCATCTCCTCTGCCGTGACCTCTAGGACAAGCTCATCGTGCACCTGCAGCAGGATGTGGCTCTTTACGCCCGCCGCCTGCAGTGCATCATAGGCACGCACCATCGCGATCTTGATGAGGTCGGCCGCCGTCCCTTGGATTGGCGTATTCATCGCCATGCGCTCCGCGAAGGAACGCTGCATATAGTTGCGGCTCGCGAGCGCAGGGAGCGCGCGCCGACGTCCGTAGAGAGTCGTCACATAGCCGTTTTCATGCGCATCCGCCACAATTTTGTCGAGGAAGGTGCGCACGCCGTGATAGCGTTCAAAATAGCGGTCGATGTAGCCGCCGGCCTCTCTGCGTCCGATGCCGAGATCACGCGCCAGCCCAAAGTCGCTGAGCCCGTAGACAATGCCGAAATTGACCGCCTTGGCACGGCGCCGCTGCTCCGGCGTCACCGCGTCCAGCGGCACGCCGAACACCTCCGCTGCCGTGCGTGCATGGATGTCCTGCCCCTGACGGAACGCATCGATCAGCGTCGCATCGCCCGACATGTGCGCGAGGATGCGCAGCTCGATCTGCGAGTAGTCCGCTGAGAGCAGTGCATCATAGCCTTCCCCCGGGGTAAAGAGGGCACGCACGGCGCGCCCCTCCTCCGTCCGCACGGGGATGTTCTGGAGGTTCGGGTCAGAACTCGAGAGCCGCCCCGTCGCCGTCACGGTTTGGTTAAAGCTCGTATGGACGCGCCCCGTGGCGGGGCGGATGAGTGCGCCGATGCCGTCAAGATAGGTCGAGCGCAGCTTCGTCCACATGCGGTAGGTCAGCACCTTATCAATGATGGGATGCTGATCGCGCAGCCCCTCCAAGGTCTCCGCATTGGTCGAGTAGCCCGTCTTGGTCTTTTTGACCTTCCCGTCGCCGAGCCCGAGCTGCTCAAAGAGGATCTCCCCGAGCTGCTTGGGGGAGCTGATGTTGAACTCCGTCCCCGCGAGTGTATGAATCTCACGCGCCAGTGCGTCGATGCGCTCTGTTGCTGCCGCGCGCTCATGCTCAAGCGCCGCACGGTTCACACATACGCCCGTCTGCTCCATCGCCGCGAGTACGGGGACAAGCGGCAGCTCCACCGTGCGGTAGAGCTGCATCAGTCCCTGCGCCGCAAGCTCCCTTTCCATGACAGGCTGCAGGCGCGCAGAAAGAAGCGCCTCGTGCACAGCATACGCCTCGGGGGAGAGCCCCTCTGTCGAGGTCGTATCGGAAAGAAACGCAAACGCCGCGCGTGCCATGTCGCGTCGGCTCTCCTCGGGGTGCAGCAGATAGTCCGCCAGCTCCAGATCAAAGACCTGTGCCGTCCCCCGCAGCCCTGCCTGTACGTAGCGTTTCGCATTCCAGAGTGCGACGGAACGCTCCGCCAAGCATGCCAAAATGGCGGCAAAATGCGAAGACGATGCAGACAGGATGCGCCGCTCCCCATCCATGACGAGGGCGAGTGTCGTGACCTCCACGAAGGGCGGTGTACCCGCAAAGACAGCGCCGACGGCGACCTTTTCCGCCGTGCGCAGCAGCTCCATATCGGCATCACAAAATTCCGCTGCCGTGAGATCGGCGGCAGGTGCAGGCGCGCCAAAGAGCGACTGCTGCGCCACGGTGGAAGCCGGTGCCTCAGCTGCCCCTAAGTACTCCGACAGAGCACGCCAGACCGTGCGCAGCTCATAGGCATGACAGAACGCCTCGAGCGCAGCACGATCCGGCTGCATGCGGAAGGCCTCCGCATCGTAGTGCAGCTCCGGCACATGACATTCGATCGTGGCGAGCTGCTTGGAGAGCAGTGCCTGTTCGCGATACTCCACGAGCGACGTGCTGAGCTTTTTCCCGCTGACCTCTGCGGCGTGGTCGAGAACGTTCTCGATGCTCTCATAGGCGAGCAGGAGCTTCGTCGCCGTCTTCGGGCCGACACCGGGCACGCCCGGAATGTTGTCCGAGCTGTCGCCCATCAGCCCTTTCATATCGATCAGGCGGATCGGCGGGAAGCCGTACTCCTCCTCGAACGCCGCTGTATCATACGCCTTTGTCTCGCTGATGCCCTTCTTTGTCAAAAGGACGGTGAGCTGCGGGCGAATGAGCTGCAGGGCATCGCGGTCGCCCGTAATGACGCGCGTCTCCACGCCCTCTGCCGCCGCCTGCGCGGCGAGCGTCCCGATGATGTCGTCCGCCTCGTAGTCGTCCCGTTCGAGAAAAGGGATGCCGAGAGCCTCCGCCAGCTCCTTCAGCAGCGGAATCTGGGCGATCAACTCCTCCGGCGTCTTGTCCCGCGTCCCCTTGTAGTCGGGATAGAGCGCCGTGCGAAACGTCGTACGGCTCTTGTCGAATGCGATGACGATCTGGGTCGGTGACAGCTCCTTCAGGAGCTTGACGAGCATCATGGCAAAGCCATGTACTGCGTTCGTATGAATCCCGCGCGCATTCGGCGGAAGCTGCAGCGCATAGAACGCGCGAAAGAAGAGACTGCTCCCGTCAATGACCGCAAAAATTCCGCTGCTCACAGGTTCGGCTTGTCCTGATCCTCAAGGCGCATGAGGATGAAGATATAATCGGAGAGACGGTTGAGATAACGCAGATCGATCTCTGCCACCGAGCCGCGCCGTGCCAAGGTCCACGCATGGCGCTCCGCCGCCCGTGCCGTCGTGCGCGCGAGATCGAGCATCGCGCTCGACTTCTTGTCCCCCGGGATGATGAACTCCCGCAGCTCGGGCAGGCTCTCCTCAATGTCCGCGATCGACTTCTCGATCCCGTCAACCATTTCCTCTGTAATGCGCGGTGCCTTGTTGCGGCTCGCGAAGTCTGCCATGAGCATTCCGAGCTGCTTCTGCAGGTTGTAGATATGCTCCTTGACCTGGGGGCTCGTCGCAAAGGCACGCGCCATGCCGAGGGTTGAGCCGAGGCTGTCCACGTCTCCATAGACCTCCACGCGCATATCATCCTTTGCGATGCGCTCTCCCGTAAAAAGACTCGTCATGCCCTGATCGCCGGTTTTTGTCGTTACACTCATCGTCATGTTCCTCCTCTGCCGATAAATGCACCCGATCATACCGTGTATGATCGGGCACAGCAAACATCATTATGCGCTAAAAAATTTCCGTCTCACTGAAGAAGATATGCACCTCGCGCGCCGCACTCTCGGGGCTGTCGGATGCGTGAACGGCGTTCTCGCTCCCATTTTTCGCGAAGCGCTTGCGGATCGTTCCCTCGGCCGCGTTCGCAGGATTCGTCGCGCCGTGCAGCTCGCGCACGCGTGCAATCGCATGATCTCCTGCGAGTACCATCGCCACGAGTGGTGCCGAGGTCATGAATGCGGCAAGCTCTCCGTAAAACGGCTTTTCGAGATGCTCTGCATAGTGGATGCGCGCGATGCGGTCCGTCATCTGCATCATCTTCATTGCGCGGATCTCAAGCCCCGCCTCCTCGTATGCCTTCGTAATGTCCCCGATGTGGTGGGCGCCGACAGCATCCGGCTTAATGAGAACCAAGGTACGTTCCATTACTTCATCTCCTCAATGATACGTTTATACTCTGCTCCAAGGTCGGCGTAGTTGAGTGCCGCCGCCTGAAGTGCCTCAATTTCATCGTCGCGCAGAGCGCGTACGATCTGTGCGGGATTGCCAAACACAAGGGAATTCGACGGAATCTTCTTATGCTGCGAGAGAAACGTCCCCGCGCCGATCACGACATTTTCGCCGATCTCGGAGTAGCCCATGATGATCGAGCCCATGCCAACCAGCGTATTCGACCCGATATGGCAGGTGTGCACCACGGCGTTGTGCCCGATGATAACACCATCATCGATCCGTACAGGCGCATCACGCATCACATGAATCGTCGCGTTCTCTTGAACGTTGGTATTCTTTCCAATCGTAATCGGCTGAAAATCTCCGCGCACGACAGCACCGAACCAGACACTCGAACCGGCTCCGATGGTCACGTCGCCGATCACGGCCGCCGTGGGCGCGATAAATGCCGTTTCATCAATAACGGGGGTCTTCCCGCGATAGGGCAGAATGATTTTATCCACCAATACGCGCCTCCTTCATGCAGCTTCCCTATCTTCATACAAACGTATTATAACACGCTTATTCCTTCTCCAACAAGAGTTTTTTCAGGATGCGGATATGCGCCGTGCGCAGCCATGCACCGATCTCCGCACCGCGCAGCGCGGGCGGCGCGTCACGCCCCGTCACCACGCGCATTGCCGCGAGATATGCCGCTCCATCCTGCAGATAGCGCGGCAGGCTGCCGTGATCGGCGCGGATCACGATATTAAAATCGGCGATGGAAAGCCCCGATGATTCAATTCCAAACAATAGGTCGACGATCTTTCCGGGATGTGTCAGCCGCGGTGCACGCATGTGCTGACGAATCACGAACGCCGCCGCCTTTCGCCACTCATGTGGGAGCGTCATGCGCTGATTCCATGCGGCCAGCACCTCTGTTCCCGTCACCTCGTGGCCGTAGTGATGCGGGAGCATCTCCTGCGGCGTCCGCCCCTTGCCGAGATCATGTGCAAGCGCAGCGAAGCGGACGACGATATTGTCTGACCTCTCTGCGACAGCATCGAGCATCGCCATCGTATGAGCATAGGCATCGCCCTCAGGATGAAACTCTTTCGGCTGCGTCTGCCCGATGAGTGCCGCAACCTCGGGGAACGTCACTGTGAGGAGATCGGCCGCACGCAGCACGCCAAAGAACACGGAGGGATGCGAGGTCATCAGCGCACGCCGCAGCTCCCCCATCAGACGCTCAGACGGTTCATGCTGCAGCTCCTCTGCACAGGCTCGCATCAATGCCAGCGTCTTCTCCTCCACCGTGTACCCGAACTCCGCCGCCTGCCGTGCCGCACGAAGGGCACGCACGGGATCCTCTAAGAAATGCGGCGATACGGCACGGATGATCCCTGCCGCAAGATCTGCCTGTCCGCCGTAGGGATCGAGCAGTGTGCCCGCCGGCAGCTCCACCGCCATCGCATTCATCGTCGTATCGCGGCGATAGAGATCCTCTTCGATGGTCACCGTCGGATCAAATATTACATCAAAGCCGCGGTACCCCGCCCCCGTCTTGCGCTCTCTGCGTGCAAAGGCGACCTCGGAGCGCACGCCGCCAATGCGCACATGATAGACGGGAAACCCCTTGCCGATCTTCTCCGCCCGCGGGAAGTGCGCACAGAACTCCGCCTCCGTCAGCCCCGTGACAACATAGTCCACATCCTTCGGCGGTACACCGCGCACCGCATCGCGGACACAGCCGCCGACGCGGAAAGCATGAGCCCCTGCACCGCGCACCTCCGCCACGAACTCCTCCTCTGTCATGCGTTCACCTCCTCGCACACAAAATAAAAAGCACCACTTAGAGAAGCTGATCCACGCGACGCGCCACCTTGGCACATCTTTTCGCGCGGTCTTTATCGACAAATCCTCCACATAGCTCTTGCTATGCGTCCGATTCGTCTTCTTGACCGAACAAAAATCTGAACCAATCTGACGGGCTTCATCGTATCAGCGATTCCCTGTGTGATGC
>JABZYJ010000062.1 GCA_015265235.1 Selenomonas sp.
GTTTTTGCGCTGCTTTTAAGCATGGCAATATTTCTGGTCTTTCAGCTCTTTCCACGCCAAATCACCGCCATCTTCGGCGGCGGATCGGAGCTCTATTTTGACTTTGCCGAAAAATATCTGCGCATCTATTTGATGATGGTCTGCATCAGCGGCGTCCAGCCGCTCACCGTCAACTACTTCACGGCGATCGGCAGCGTGCGAACGGGGCTCATGCTCTCCCTCTCGCGGCAGGGACTCTTCCTCCTGCCGCTGCTCATCCTCCTGCCGCACATCTTTGGGCTGGACGGCGCGCTGTACGCGGGCCCCATCGCCGAGGTTCTCGCTTTCATCCTCGCTATGTCAACGATGTACCGGCATTGGCAGCAGCTGACACGCATGGAGCGGGGGGAATCATGACGATGCGTGACCTGTTCAGTAGTAGTAGCTGCCCTGTAAGCGATAGCTCCAGCCAAGGGACTTCATGCAGAATTCAAATAGTTGGTTTCGTGGAATGACCACCGTGGTGTTATTGCCTCTCATATTACTGGTGACGTATCGCCACATATCCGTTTTATATTTACTGAACGTCCAGTCGACGACCGACAAAAGCTCTCCATCTCGTACTTCTTTGACGGATACCTTGAAGAATTTTCCTGTGCCTGATGTACCGGTTTTCAGGGTATCGTCCATCACGTAGATATCGACATCCTCGTAGTTCCAATGTTCCACCCAGACATCTTGTGCATCGCAGCTGTTTGTTGGCATGGAAATCGCAGCAGCTGTGACCAGCATCATGAACAAAATAAGCTTTTTCATTTTCATTCCTCCATTTACGGCATCCATAGGGATTGCTCCCGTCAGAGAATAATAAGAATATAAAATCTCTATGAGAGAAGTATATCATAGAACGTTCAGCATTCGCAAGAAATCATGCCCTATGCGATTTTTCCATTCTTTGGGAACAATATATTTTCCATTGCATTTTTTGTTATGACCTCGTATAATGATAGAAAAGAAAGTGAGTGCTGATGCACTCTTCTCTATATTGCCTTTTAAGAGGTCCTGTGAGGCCTTAAGGGAGTTTTCAATGAAATATTCGACGCGGTCATTCGAGTTTATTTTGGATGCAAAGCTTTCTTATGCCTTTCTTTCGGCGTGAGAAGGCTTTTTTGTTGAAAGGGGATGCACATGGGACAGGAGTTATCGCTCAAAGGACGGGATGTGCTCGGTCTGGAGGATTTTTCCGCCGAGGAGATCCGTCTGGTTCTCAGTACGGCACGCGAGATGAAGAATATCGTCGGGCGTGATATCAAGAAGGTGCCCGCACTGCGCGGCAAGGCGATTGTGACGCTTTTTTACGAGCCGAGCACGCGGACGCGGACGTCATTTGAACTGGCGGGAAAGTACCTGGGCGCCGATGTGGTGAACATCACGGCAAGCGCCTCGAGCATCGTGAAGGGGGAGAGCCTGCGCGACACGCTTTATACGATCGAGGCGATGGGCGTGGATGCCATTGTCATGCGGCATAAAGCTGAGGGCGCGGCTGCCTACGCCGCCAAGGCGGTCTCTCCCGTCATCATCAATGCGGGGGACGGCGCGCATGCACATCCCTCACAGGGTCTGCTTAACCTCTATACGATTGAGGAAAACAAGGGGAAACTCGCGGGGCTGAAGGTCGCCATTCTCGGTGACGTTCTCCACAGCCGCGTGGCGCGATCTGACATTCAGGGCATGCGAAAGATGGGGATGGATGTCCATATCGCGGGACCGCGCACCCTCCTGCCGCGCGTTCTGCGTGAGGAGGAGGGCGTCACGATCCATGATCGCGTGGAGGATGCTCTTGAGGGGGCTGACGTGGTCGAGGTGCTGCGCATACAGCTCGAGCGCATGAAGGGCGGGCTCTTCCCGTCGACGCGTGAGTACGCGCGCATCTATGGGCTCAGTGAGGAGCGGCTCGCACTGGCGAAGGAGGATGCTCTCGTGCTGCATCCCGGTCCGATGAATAAGGGATGGGAGATCTCCGAGTCCGTCGCCTACGGCGTGCAGTCGCGGATCCAGGAGGAGGTCAAAAACGGGGTCGCCGTGCGGATGGCGCTCTTTACACTGGTACTGATGGGAGGGAAGGCCTGAATGCGTGCGTTGCTGCTGAAAGGGGGACGGGTGATTGATCCCGCCTCCAAACGAAATGAAATTGCCGATGTCCTCGTCGCGGACGGTGTGATTCGCGCCGTTGGCGCAAATCTTGCCGCCGACGGCGCAGAAATTTACGACGCTGCGGGAAAGGTCGTTGTGCCCGGTCTGATCGATATGCACACGCATTTCCGCGAGCCCGGTCAGGAGGCAAAGGAGGATTTTGCCTCCGGCTCGCGCGCCGCAGCGGCAGGAGGATATACGACGATTGCGACGATGCCGAACACGCGCCCTGTCGTCGATACGGCGGCACTGGTGACGAGTTTGCAAAAACGCGCCGAAGAGGCGGCGGTCATGCACATCCGCATCATCGGTGCCGTGACGAAGAATCAGGAGGGCAAAGAGCTGGCAGAGCTCGGCGATATGGTTGAGGCAGGGGCGGTCGCCTTCTCAGACGATGGTCATTTTGACCCGTCGGCAAAGGTTCTCCTCAGTGCATACGACTATCTTGCGCCGTTTGATAAGGCGATCATCAATCATGAGGAGGATACCTCTCTCGTAGAGGAGGGTGCAATGAATGAGGGGCATCGCAGTGCGATGCTCGGCATCAAGGGACGCCCGATTGTCGCCGAGGATATTGCCGTTGCACGCGACATCATGCTCGCTGAGTACGCGGGTGCGCATGTTCACGTCGCCCATATCAGCTCGGCGCGTGCCGTCCAGCTGGTACGCGAGGCGAAGGCGCGCGGTGTGCACGTGACGACAGAGGTCACCCCACATCATCTCACGATGACGGAGGACTGCGTCGATCCCACGGACAGCTCGACAAAGGTCAATCCGCCGCTGCGGACGGAAAAAGACACAGCGGCAATGCTGGCAGGACTGCTCGACGGGACGATTGATATGGTCGTAACGGATCACTCGCCGCACGCACGCGAGGAGAAAGATCGCGAGTACATCTATGCGCCGAGCGGCTTCCCGGGGCTTGAGACGGCACTCGGCGTGCTCATGACGGAGCTGGTTCACACAGGGAAGCTTCCGCTTGAGACGCTGATCGAGCGTATGACCTATGCGCCTGCGCGCGTCTTTCATCTTGATGCAGGGACGCTGCGCGAGGGGGCGCCGGCGGATGTGACGGTCATTGATCCGGATTGTGTCTGGACGGTGGACGAGAAAAAGTTCTACACGCGGGGAAGTCACTCGCCGTTTGTCGGACGGGAACTTCGAGGAAAGGCTGTGCTGACGGTCGTAGACGGGAATATTGTGATGAAGGACGGAGTCATAACAATATGAGAGGAAAACTGATTTTGGAGGACGGTTCGTCCTATACGGGAGAGCTGCTGGACGGCAGCGCAAAGACGGTGGGGGAGGTTGTCTTTACGACGACCATGACAGGGTATCAGGAAAGTCTGACCGACCCGTCGTTCTGCGGACAGATTCTCACGATGACCTATCCGCTGATTGGGAACTACGGTACGGCAGAGAAATTTATGCAGTCCCGTCGCCCCTTTGTGCGCGGCTTTGTCATCGGTGAACTCTGCGATGCACCGAATAATTGGCAGTCCGAGAAGAGCTTGATTGATTTTCTCACCCAAAACAAGGTTCCGTGCCTTTATAACGTAGATACGCGAGCGGTGACACGCCATATCCGTGCCGCCGGCTCGATGAAGGGCGTGATCGTCCCTGACGGCACGGAGCCTGATGAGATCGCTGCACTGCAGGCGGAGGAGCTGCCGCGCGATCTCGTGGCAATGGTTACAACGCCCGAAGTCTATGTCATGGAGACGGATCAGGAGGACGCGCCGCATATTGCCGCACTGGACTTCGGCGTCAAGCGCAGCATTTTGGAGAATATCAATCGCCTTGGTGCGAAGATCACGGTGCTGCCTGCGTACACGAGTGCCGAGGAGGTGCTCGCGCTGAATCCCAACGGCATCTTTCTGTCCAACGGGCCGGGAGACCCGCAGGATGTGCCTGAGATTGTCGCGGAGATTCAGAAGATGGCGGGAAAGAAGCCGATCTTTGGCATCTGCCTCGGGCACCAGCTGCTCGCGCTCGCCTTTGGGGCAAAGACCTATAAGATGAAGTTCGGCCATCGCGGCGGCAATCAGCCCGTCAAGAATCTGCGGATGAACCGCGTGCATATCTCGGCGCAGAATCACGGCTATGCGGTTGACCCCGCCTCGCTCGAGGGGACGCCGCTCGTCATTACGCATACGAACGTCAACGATGATACGGTTGAGGGGCTGCGGCATACGTCGCTGCCGATCTTCTCGGTGCAGTACCATCCCGAGGCTGCGCCGGGCCCCGACGACAATATGTATCTCTTTGATGAGTTCTGGGCACTGATGAAGGGGGAGTGAGAGGATGCCGCGTAAGGAAAATCTCAATAAAGTCATGGTGATCGGCTCCGGCCCCATCATCATCGGACAGGCCGCAGAGTTTGACTATGCCGGCTCGCAGGCCTGCCGTGCATTGAAGGAAGACGGGCTGGAGGTCGTCCTCGTCAACAGCAACCCTGCTACCATCATGACGGACACCAATATCGCCGACCGTGTTTACATCGAGCCGCTGACGGTGGAATTCCTGACGGAGATTATTGCCAAGGAGAAGCCAGATGGCCTTCTCGCCACGCTCGGCGGACAGGCGGGGCTGAACCTTGCCGTTCAGCTTGCAGAGAAGGGGATCCTGGCGGAGTACGGTGTGGAGCTCCTCGGTACGTCTCTCGATGCCATCGAGAAGGCGGAGGATCGCGAGCGCTTTAAGGAGACGATGGAGAAGCTCGGTGAGCCGATCCCGGAGAGCCTGATTGTCGAGGATGTCCACGCTGCTGTGGACTTTGCCAACACGATCGGCTACCCTGTCATCGTCCGCCCTGCCTATACCATGGGCGGTACGGGCGGCGGCATTGCGGAGAACGAGGAAGAGCTCGTCGCCATCGTTATTAAGGGCCTGAACTACTCCATGATCGGGCAGGTGCTCATCGAGCGCAGTGTCGCGGGATGGAAGGAGATCGAGTTCGAGGTCATTCGTGACGGAAACGATAACTGCATTACCGTCTGCAGTATGGAGAATTTTGACCCTGTTGGTGTCCATACAGGAGACAGTATCGTTGTTGCGCCCGCACAGACGCTGACCGATCACGAGTATCAGATGCTGCGCAGCGCAAGTCTGCGGATCATCCGCGAGCTCGGCATTGAGGGCGGCTGCAACGCGCAGTACGCGCTCGATACGAAGAGCGATCAGTACTATGTTATCGAGGTGAACCCGCGCGTCAGCCGTTCCTCGGCGCTCGCGTCGAAGGCAACGGGCTACCCGATTGCCAAGGTGTCGTCGAAGATCGCCATCGGCTATACGCTGGATGAGATCGTCAACTCGGTCACGAAGAAGACGAAGGCCTGCTTTGAGCCTGCCATTGACTACTGCGTGGTGAAGTTCCCGCGTTGGCCGTTCGACAAGTTCGTCTACGCGGACCATACCCTCGGCACGCAGATGAAGGCGACGGGCGAGGTCATGTCCATTGACCGCAGTTTTGAAGGGGCCATTCTCAAGGCGGCACGTTCCCTCGAGATCGGTGTGAATCGTCTCTATCTGGAACGCTTTGCCGACTGGGATGATGAACGCCTGGAAAAGCAGCTTGCTCTCATCAATGATGAGCGCATCTTCGTCATGGCGGAGGTGCTGCGCCGCGGCAAGCTGTCCGTGGACGACATCTCGCGTATCACGAAGGTGGACAAGTGGTTCATCCATAAGCTGAAGCATATCGCCGATGTTGAGCGTCAGCTTGCAGAGGAGCCGCTCACGCCGGAGCTTCTCGCTGCTGCAAAGTGGGTCGGTCTCGCCGATGTTTCCATCGCCGAGATCACACATAAGACGCGCGATGAGATCCGCACGATGCGCCGCAGCAACAATATTCTGCCGTGCTATAAGATGGTGGATACCTGTGCTGCTGAGTTCGAGGCGATGACACCGTACTACTACTCCACCTTCCGCGGGACGGAGGACGAGGTCGCCGTATCGAACAAGAAAAAGGTGATTGTGCTCGGCTCGGGGCCGATCCGCATCGGTCAGGGCGTGGAGTTTGACTATTGCTCTGTGCATTCTGTATGGGCGCTGCGCGAAATGGGCATCGAGGCCATCATCATCAACAACAATCCGGAGACGGTCAGCACGGACTTTGACATCTCTGACCGACTCTACTTCGAGCCGTTGACAGTGGAAGATGTGCTGAACATCGCCGACAAGGAGAAGCCGGACGGCATCATTGTCCAGTTCGGCGGACAGACGGCCATCAACCTTGCGGCGGAGCTGGAACGTGCCGGTCTGCACGTCTATGGTACGTCCGTTGACGATATTGACCGCTCCGAGGATCGTGAGCGGTTCGATGAGGTGCTGACAGAGACAGAGATTTCACGCCCTGAGGGCATCAGCGTGACGAATCTCGATGACGCTGTCACGGGTGCGGCGCGCATCGGCTATCCCGTCATGGTTCGCCCCTCCTATGTGCTCGGCGGCCGTGCGATGGAGATCGTCTACAATGAGGAAGAACTGCGCGACTATATGAGCCGTGCCGTCAAGGTGACACCGGATCATCCCGTGCTCGTGGATCGCTATATGCAGGGCACCGAGGTCGAGGTCGATGCCATCTCCGACGGTGTGGATGTCGTGATTCCGGGCATCATGGAGCACATCGAGCGCGCCGGCGTTCACTCGGGCGACAGTATCGCAGTCTATCCGCCGCAGACGCTGTCTGCGCGCGTGATCTACACGATCATCGACTATACGAAGCGCCTTGCCGTCGCCCTGCACGTCAAGGGGCTGCTCAACATCCAATTCGTCGTGGCGCATGACGAGGTGTTCATCATCGAGGTGAATCCGCGTTCGAGCCGTACCGTTCCATTCCTTTCGAAGATCACGAACGTCAATATGGTTCACGTTGCGACACAGGTTGCGATGGGGCATACGCTGAAGGAACTCGGCTTCCACTCGGGGCTCGTTCCGCCGCGTCCCTATGTCGCCGTCAAAGCGCCCGTGTTCTCCTTTGCCAAGATGACGGACGTCGATATCTCGCTTGGCCCTGAGATGAAGTCCACGGGCGAGGTCATGGGCATCGACTATCACTATGCCCGTGCGCTCTACAAGGCGATTGTCGGGTCAGGGCTCAATGTGCCGACCAAGGGCTGCCTGCTCTTTACGGTGGCGGATAAGGATAAGGATGAGCTCAAGCAGCTCGCGAAGGCATTCTCTGAGTTCGATTTCGAGATTGCGGCGACGGAGGGAACCGCAAAGGTTATTGCGTCGCTCGGCATCGACGTCGAGGTCGTCGGCAAGGTGCATGAGCGCAGCACGGACATCATCGAAATGATCAAGAGCGGGCGCATCAGCATGGTCATCAACACGCTGACACAGGGGAAGCACTCGGCACGCGACGGCTTCAAGATTCGCCGCGCGACGGTCGAGCATGGAATTGCGTGTCTCACGTCGCTCGATACGGCTTGGGAGGTGCTCCGTGTCCTTGAGTTTATGCAGAAGCGGCGCCTTGTCTATGCGCTTGCACTGCAGGACTATGTCGGCGGAGGGGATGATCTTGCCTAAGGTATGTGAGGAGGCCCGCGTTCTGCATCAGCGGAGTCCGATGGCGGGGGTCTATGATCTGACGCTTTCTGCTCCGACGATTGCCCGCAGTGCGCGGCCGGGCCAGTTCGTTGAGGTCGCTGTTCCGCATGGCGGAGCACTCCTGCGGCGTCCGCTCGGCATCGCGGAGACCTCTGCAGAGGCGGGGGAGATTCGCCTCATCTATCGCGTTGTCGGGCGTGGGACAGAGCTCCTCGCTGCGGCGGACGCGGGAGAGACGATCTCCGTACTCGGCCCTCTGGGGCATGGCTTTAACGTCACGTATCGACATCCGCTGCTTGTCGGAGGAGGGATGGGGCTGACGCCCCTTCTCTTTTTCGCGGCGGCGCATGGCAGCTCCTCCGTGTTGATGGGCGGGCGGACGAAGGCGGAGCTCTTCTGGGAGGAGCTCTTCCGCCCCCATGTTCGCGCCGTTCACGCGACGACGGATGACGGTTCGTATGGGACGGCGGGCTTTGTAACAACGCTTTTGCCGGAGCTCTTGCAGGAGGGGGACTATGATGCTGTCGCCGTCTGCGGCCCGCCGATCATGATGGAGCGCGTCGCTCAGATGGCGGCGTCCTTTGGGCTGCCCTGTGAGGTGTCGTTGGAGCGCCGCATGGCGTGCGGCCTCGGGGCGTGCCTTTCCTGTGCCGTGGATACGAGCAGCGGACGCCGCAAGGTCTGCAAGGACGGCCCCGTGTTCTCTGCCGAGGAGGTGTATGAACATGTCTCATAGTGCCGGGGCACGGTATGACGCGCTGCTCTGCACCAATGTTGCAGGCATCGCGATGCGGACGCCTGTGCTTGCGGCGTCCGGGACGTTCGGATTTGGCGAGGAGTTCGCGGATTTCGTCGATCTCGCGCGTCTCGGCGGTGTGATGGTCAAGGGGACGACGCTCCTCCCGCGGCGCGGGAATGATGGGGTGCGGATCGCGGAGACCCCACAGGGGATGCTCAACTGCATCGGTCTCGAGAACCCCGGGGCAGACGTGTTCCTCCATGAGACACTGCCGCGCATTGCAGACTATGGTATGAACGTCATTGTCAATATCTCAGGCAGCTCCGTGGAGGACTATGCAGCACTCGCCGCACGGCTGAATGTCGCGGGCGTCGCAGCGCTCGAGGTCAACATCTCCTGTCCGAACGTCAGGGAGGGCGGGATTGTCTTTGGCACGGATCCGCGTGCGGCGGCAGAGGTCGTGCGTGCGGTCTGCGCGGAGAGCAGACATCCCGTCATCGCCAAGCTGTCTCCGAACGTGACCAGTATCACGGAGATGGCCCTCGCTGTAGAAGATGCGGGCGCGGATGCCATATCGCTCATCAATACGCTCATCGGTATGCAGATTGATATACACCGCTGGCAGCCTGTTCTCGGCAATCGGACGGGGGGACTTTCCGGCCCTGCTGTAAAGCCGGTTGCCGTGCGCATGGTGTGGGAGGTGGCACATGCCGTCCGTGTTCCCGTGATCGGTATGGGCGGGATTGCCTCGTGGCAGGATGCGGTGGAGTTCTTTCTCGCGGGAGCATCTGCCGTCGCTGTCGGTACGGCGAACTTTGCTGATCCCGGAATTACGATGAAAATCTGTGACGGCCTTGGACAGTATCTGCACGATAAAAAGCTATCGAATATACAAGAACTTGTTGGAAAAGCATGGTAATCGATGTATTTTTCCAATAATTTTTAGAAAAATTTGATCCAAAATCGTCGCTTTGTTCCTATGAAATCGTTTCCTTCCGCATACTACAAGGCGTAGGGGCATTTTTGACACTTCTCCCCCAGATGTGGTATAATCTCCCCGTTGGTATGAGAGACCAAGACAATCGCGTCTGTGTTTCAGCAGATGAGGAAAGTCCGAGCTCCATAGGGCAGTGTGCTGGATAACGTCCAGCGAGGGTGACCTCAGGGACAGTGCCATAGAAATTTAAACCGCCGACATCGTCGGTAAGGGTGGAAAGGTGCGGTAAGAGCGCACCAGCGGTCGGGTGACCGGCCGGCTTCGGTAAACCCCACATGGAGCAAGACCAAATAGGGAAGGATTTCCGGCGGCCCGTCGGCCTTCCGGGTAGCGTCGCTTGAGATGCCTGGCAACAGGTGTCCCAGATAAATGATTGTCACCGCCTTTTTGGGGGCGGAACAGAACTCGGCTTATTGGTTTCTCGTAGCCAATGAATTGTGCACTTGTGGAAGGAAGTGTTTGCTTGCGAAAGAAAATCAAGATTCTTGCGTTATCCGCTATGCTTCTCTGCTCCGCATCAATCGCGAGCGCAGAGTCATTCCAGATCGGTGATCAGGGAACGGATGTTGCCGAGATTCAAGGGCAGCTCTCCAATTATGGATACGATGTCGCTGCGGACGGTGATTTCGGTCCGGCAACGGCGGAGGCAGTCAAGGAGTTCCAAGCAGCACACGGCCTTGCTGTGGACGGTCTTGTGGGGCCGTCAACCTATGAGGCTCTTCTCGGAAAGGCGATGCCGCAGGTCAGCCGCGGCTCGAACTATTTCGTGCGCCGCATTGTTTCGGACTCCATGCAGTACCTCGGTGTGCCGTATTCGTTCGGCGGAACGACACCGGCAGGGTTCGACTGCTCCGGCTTTGTCCGCTACGTCTTCGCTAACGCAGGGATTTATCTCCCGCGTACGGCAGACGCGCAGTATGAGGTCGGCTATCCCGTCTCGTCAGCAGAGATGGTTCCCGGCGATCTCGTCTTTTTCTCCACGTATGACTATGGTCCGTCGCACGTCGGCATCTACCTCGGTGATGGCAACTTCATCAATGCCTCGTCGAGCCGTGGGGTCGCGATTGATAATCTGTACGGTGGCTATTGGGGCGCATGCTATATCGGTGCACGTCGCGTGATGTGATGATGCAGAATCTGAGAGGGGCTCAGCCCCTCTTTTTTGATAGGAGCGATTCGGATGGCGGATATTTTCTTACTCCTGCTCATCTTTCTGATGGTCTACTATGTCTTTGGAGATGAGCTGTTTCCGCGGTAGTTAATGAAGAAAAACGTTAAGGCCAGTTGCATTCTTTCCTAAATTTAGGTAAGATGAGGAGCGTGTAGAAGGTGGAAGATCGGTGGTATCTGGCGGCGCTTCTGCGCTGTCCGCAGGTGGGCAGCGTTCGTATGCAGCGGCTGCAAAAGGTATGTCCTGCGGCAAAGGATGTATGGTCGATGACTGCCGCGGAACTGCGTGCGACAGGAGCCCTCACGGATGCTGCTGCCGACGCACTTGCACGGCACATACAGGGGGATCCTAACCTGCCGGAACGCATCGCGGAGGACTGCCGACGCGCTGATGTGTCGATGGTGACGATGGAGGATGAATGTTATCCGCTCGTTC
>JABZYJ010000063.1 GCA_015265235.1 Selenomonas sp.
TGAAATAGCTATACACTTCATCGTTCGGAGTGTAGTTCGCCATGGAGTTCGCCGTTCCGACATTTCGCACTTCCCCTGTCTTGATGTCGGTCTCGACAACATAGACCAGTGTGTTTTCCGTGACTGCCTTATAGCAGAGTGCCCCTGCAAGAGCAATGATCACAAGGATCAAACCGAAGGAGATACGGCGCAGGTTATAGTTCTGCTCGATGATTTCCCCTTCACGCGCATCCCACTTGCGGGCAGCTTTTTCTGCCGGGCTCTGGGACGTGGTCGGAGTGGTGAAGTGCTCCGGCCGATGAAATAATTGATCGATTTTCAAGTAGATACCTCCCTAACATTTCTTCATCCATCGGATATATGGCGAATGCTTAAAGCGTGTCTCTCCTAGACGGATCAGACTGCCGATCAGCATAGAGATAAGGGATACAATAGGATTACAGATGCCGAAGATGATCGCATAGAAGATTCGATGTCTCATGCTTTTCTCGATATGTGAACGCAGGAGAAAAACCACGGCAGCAAGTGCTGCAATCTCTCCACAAATTGCCCACACACCGGACGGATGGAATATCATCTGATAGAACGGATGAGGCAGTGGGAGTGCAAGAAGATCATACAGCAAAACGATCATCAGACCGATCAGGTCGCAGCGAAGATAAGAAGCCCTTCGCTGCGTCTGTTCAGCATAGTAGGATCCAACAAAGACTGCCGCTGCCAGTCCACATTGCCAGAGATAGGAAAGAGCTTGCCATTCATGGAGCAGCGCACCAATGATAAACAGAAGGACGAGCAGTCTCGTATCAATCGTGCCGACGGACATATCCTCCTGGACGATCTTCCACAGCAGGAGAGCAAGTATCAGGGCATAGATTGGATGTTCCGCCTGTAATCCGTATATCAGCAATACATCCAGCGTGAGCACCCATGCCACACTTTTCCATGTGAGTGCAGACATCGCTATTTCTCTCCTGCCGATGATTGTCCCTTTTGTCCTCCGACTGTGAGATGATCGCCGCCGTAATAGGTAATCGCATCGGATGGGATGGCACTGCCGGCATCGGTGCGGATGAATGCGATCGGGTCAGAGTATTTCTTTTCCGCAGGTTCTTTCTGGGGCACAGAGGCTATTTCTCCTGCATGCTGCACACTCTCCTGTGGAGAAAGTGGCCGTGCAGCGATGGACGGGATAGCGGGACGCGGGAAACTAACTGCAGGGATGCTCGACAATGTTCTTGTCGGCACTGCTGCACCAGACTTTTGTACGGATCGCATCAAAAACGGATTGTTGGAACGGACAGCCTCGGAAAACACCACGCTGTTTTCCTGCATCTCCCCGTCCGCTTCGGCAGGAAGTGTGGATGCCAGTATTTTCTCATGCACTATTTGCGGGGTTTCTGCTGATACATGCTCAACGCGACTCACTGCTGCATCATGGCTAAGATACCAGCTTCCACCAAAGGCGAAGCAGAATAGTACCACGGATAAAGCGATAACTCTTCCCCACCTCAGTCCATACACTTTCCTCTCATCCAAGACATTTCACCCCTTTCTACTTCAGGTAGACGCGATAGCACACCTCAGTTTCGATTTGGTCGTTGACCGGATACATCTTGATCGATGCGATGGTAATCAGCGCATCGGTCGCACGAAAGTCCTCCAAGAACGAGAGTGTATCTGTATACGTCCCCCGAACAGACAGTACGTAGGCTTGATACTCTTTTTTCCCATTTTGCTGGTTCAATACGTGATAAGAGATCATCCCCATGTTATGTGCTGGTATCCTGCCAAGCAGTTCCGCAGCAACAGCATCCAGCTGCTTCGTGTGTACTGGCCGATAATTCTGGGCGTTGATATAGTCGGCTTGTTCCTGCCACTTTTCCATGGTGGCGTGGACATCCTGCACTTTCATACGCTTATGATATGCCGCTCCAAGACTGGCGCAGACCATCAGGCTCACGAGTACGGCAATACATACAGCGATTCGCACGCGGCGTTCTTCTCGATTTCTTCCTGTGATGCTTGCACAGAGTTCCCTTATTTTCATCTCGCTGCCCTCCGTGCCGAGATCTGTACCGTTCTGAATCCATCTGGAGCCAGATCCATGCCATCAATGGAGACGTCTTCAAAGCCTCCGCTATTTTTCATGTTCCGCTGCAGCGCCCGGAATTCTTCGTCATTCCCTGGCACAACTGTCACAGCGACGTAGCGAGGAGGCGGATCGCTATACGTTCGGGGCTTTTCCTCCGTCATATCACCGACAGCAATCTCCAAGAATCTACTGTTCCCCTCCCGCGCGGCCAATACTTCCTGTAGGTGCTCCAAGACATGAGTGTCTGCATAATGCGCACTGCTTATGCTGTGGATCTCATTGTCCATCTGAACCAGATCATGCCTTGCCTGGTCATAGTCCGCTAATTCCTGTTCCGTAGGCTGCCCGGTCAGGCAATAGACGATAATGGCTCCTTCCACGATAAGAAGCAGTGCGATGAATCTCTTAATGCTCTTCATCCTGTTCTCCTTCCGCGCTCTCCCGGTTATAGTGAGAAAATAACACCATCCTGCTTGACCATGAAGCGTGGCGCAAGCGCCATGATGCTGGATTTTTCCTCGATGGGCTCTGTATATTCCCGTCGAGCAAGCAGTGTCACAGACTGTCCCAGTGCATCCATGCAAATGTACTCTGTCCCAATCAGCATGTACCATATTCCCGATGTGCCATTCTTTTGACGCACATACGCACGCCAGTCCATCTCCCGCACAATGGGATCTGCTGTCAGATGCTTTAAGTTCCGTTGATACGTAAAGGCGTTAAACGCCTTTGTCTTTGCCGCGATGGTGGCCACGATGCTATACATCATGATCCGCAGACGGACAGAAACGTAAGGATGATCGACATCAGCAGCAAAATGCACGGCATTACCAACAGCCTCGTCGACGGCTCGAGCAAACGCATCACCACGACAAATCATGGAGCGATACAGAATGGCGTGCATGCTATCCCGGATATTGGCATACCCATCCGATCCGATGCACTCAAATCGATAGAACTGCATATACCGCTCCTATCTGGTGAGCAAGGGAATGACGCGGCTATAGATACGTGCTGTCGAAGCCGTACCTGTATAGCGCCCATCATAGCTTCTCGCTGCTTTGGTATACGGGAGAAACTCTCCATCTCCGATCAGGAACACGCCATAGTGTGGATAAAGCACATGACCTTTCCCGTCACCCGTCATTGCCGTGCCAATAATGTGCCCATTCACCCGGAAGAGATGATCAGAGGGGCTTACACTATAGCTCCCGCCAATCGCTGCACGCTTGATAAAAACGGGGTCTGCCCCCTCTGGCAGCCAACCATTGTGACGGATGTTCTCCATCTCCTGCTGCTCCTGCTCGTAAGCGACAATATCACCATCTCGGATGCCAAATCCCGGAATGGCCAGATAAATTCCAACAGGCAGGCTGGCCGTCGTGTTGACGTACAAGAGTTTTGGGAGAGAGAGTTGAAACGGATTAACCAGAAAGAACAAGTACAGACCAAGTGCGGCCAAGATGACAGATCGTCGTTTCTTTTTCATGCGCTCCCCCCCAAAAAACATTGTATATCAGAGGAAAGTCCATTTTTTCCTATCTTTTGGACAAAATGTACGTCGTTATGGCCTAAAAAACTCCATCAACACACATACGCCCGCATTTCCTCTTTGAAGCTGCGCATGCGACGACTGAACACTCCTGGATTCATACTGCATTTTTCGGCAAGAACGATCTGAAACTCATAGGGATGAGCGACAAGTGCAGAAACAACATCGGCCATACGGCTATTCGGACGCTGCATACAATCATCCAGCTCCTGCAGCAGCTGACTGTATCGGTCATAATGTTCGACGACGGAATGATACCAGTACGGATCGACCACTTCACCGCTCGGATCCAGCTCTTCCTTCGTGTCAATCAGTGTCCCCAATACGTCTAGCATGTTGACAATCTTCGTTCGCAAGAAAATATCCTGCTCTGTCAAGCGATACTGCAGCGCATCCAAAACACGTCGTTTGATCTCGGCGTTCCACAATCCGAGCTGCGATGAGGATACATGCAGCCGGTCTGTTTGCTTCGTCACCGTTTCACGACGACGATATTTCAAGTCTACAAAAGCCTGACGGTCTACGGGAAGCGACTGGACGACCATATCGACCAGAACGTAGTCCATCTCCTGCTTCGTCAGGCGAAAAATCATCCGTGTCCATGCCGGATCATCATGCGTTGCTGCTTCACATACAAATCGTTTCAGTGCCATCAGCTCGCGTCGCTTTTTCTGCGACATCGCGTCACTGAGCATGGTCTCTGCCAGATGCAGTCCGAGCAAGTTCTTTTCGTACATTCCTCTAACCTCCTATGGCCAAAGTATCAGCGGGTCTACATAGGTGTATTCCCCGCTCGAATCGCGTACGATGTACTCGAGATGCAGATGCGGTCCCGTCGCACGCCCAGTCGCTCCAACAAGCCCGAGGATGCCGCCCTGTGGGACATACTGATCCATTGCCACATCCACCTCAGACATGTGCGCATAACGCGTGTATGCATCAATCTCCGGATGATATAGCAACACCTGGTTACCGTACCCATCACCATAGTTTCCCACCTGTATCACAATTCCGTCAAAGAGTGCAGAAATCGGCGTTCCGGCTTCGTAGCCTAGGTCGACACCGCTGTGAAATGACCACGCCCCCGTGATAGGATGATAACGCCAGCCGAAGGCAGACGTAACGGGGAGCTCTGCCGCTTGAATCACCTGGGAAGAGCACATGAGCAATAGCACTGCTGCCGTGACACATAAAACCCAGCGACACACAGCACAGCACTGAGATTTACTCACTCTGTCAAACCGTGTCATCGAAAATCAGCCTCCTCTCCCCCGCATGTGGCTCATATACGCCCGTGCCATCTCCCGTCCTGTAAGTCCCTTACACTCGTCCGGCAAGACAAGGTGCGTGGATTCCTCATCCTCCTCGTCTTCGAAGACTGCATCCATGATCGCTTTCCGCTTGGCAATCAGCTCCATCCGCCGCTGTTTTTCTTTGGCCGCAAGCTCTTCGGCGATTCTCTTCCCGTCGACGTACCCCTCTTCCAGAGCGCGGCGAAGCCAGCCACCAGGATTTTTTACCTTCCCCTCGGCCACAAGACGGCGTAGTCGTTGACACTGATCCAACACCACGGATTCTCCGTATCGTGTCAGGAAATCTTTTGCCACGTACTCCGTTACACCAAATTCACCGATCATCCTCAGTACATCTGCCGACGCATCCCGTATGCTCGCTTCCGCCGAGCTCCGTATTTGTCCGTCGATTGAGTCGGTCGGCATATCTCCCTGTATCTCTAAGTTACTTTCTCCCTTAGAGTGAATATTTACATTCACTTCTTCAGCTTTATCTACTTGTCTTGTTGTTGTTGATGTTGTTGTTGTTTTATTTTTATCAAGAGAAGCAACAACAACACTTGTATTATTAGTGGCTGGTTTCACCGTGTACGGTGAAATAGGACACGGTGATTTTTCAAGGGTTTCACCGTGTATGGTTTCGCCGTACACGGTGAGATCATCCACGGCTTTTGATGGGGGTATGTTCTCTTTTTTTGCTTCTTCCGCACGCAGTTCCAAAACGCGCTGCGGATTCAGATTGACTTCGTAGACGTTACGGCAAAACGTCTGATGCTCGCCGCGTGTCTGTACGATCGTAATATATCCGTAATCCACCAGCTGTTTCATGTATTTTGCGTAGGTACTCTTATTTATTTGAAGATCCTCACAGATCTTGTCACGCCCAGGAAACGCCCCATCACCGAACGTACACACATAAGAGTAGATTGCTTTCGCAATCACATGCAGCTCCCGATCCTGCATGACATACTTGCCAACCATCCCATAACCGCGTTCAAGTATGCTCTCTGGATATTGGCGAATACGTTCGTCAAGTACGTTCCCCATCGTCAGCCTCCAATTTTCAAGATCATGCTAGACATTATGGCGATGAATAAGGTCACTCTGCTTAGGCGGTTCGTAAATGCGCGAGAGAAAATGATCGCATTGCTGATATTTAACACCATCCACACGGACACTTTGCTCGTCCACAGTGACTGCGTATTTGTTTCTTCTCATGAGGATAGAAACCACCTGTATATCCGTCATGAGGCCACAAGCTTTAACAAGCTGCAACAGATCATCAAACAAAACAGCCTTTATCCCGCATCGAGAGATATAATTCAGTCCGGTATTACTAAATATTTTTAGACGACCTAAAGATGCACACTCATCCATTAAAAGCAAACATCTATGAATTCCCTTCACTGTCTTTCCCTTAAATCCAAATATCCCGAGCATTTCCAAGAACACACGAAAAATTGGAGATGGTTTGCAAGAATTCCTCGGAGGTGTCACCAGATACAAAGATACGGGCTGTGCATGATTCATGAGATCTCTTATACAGAAATCACTGCTTTCCGTATGGCGTCTAAGCACCGGATCAAGATAATCTTTGAGTGCTGCATTTATGACGGGCAGGATATACCACACCTTATCATTCGGTATGGATACGATGTCTTGGAGTTTGTGGTCAATGACCTTCTGCACTCTTTCTGGTTTCTCTAAAGACATATATGGATAATCCATAGGGTCGTCATATAAGTTCCCATCCAAATCCATCCAAGCATAAACAGGAGTCCCATCTTCATCGATCATCCCAACCGTATGATCCTGTATATATTGGGCAACATCATAAAGAGACAGGGGCTTCTGAGCAGCGTGATATGTGTTTTTGAGATGCAGAATAATTTCCGTAAGAACATCAGCAACCTTTTCTACAACGTCATCACATACCCTTAATTTCCCCATCCGAATCAAAGCCGACGAAAGCCTCTCTGTTACAAATCGCTCGTCAGGCGATCCCACATGTATTTCGTCTAAAGGGTTCCAACACGCAGATGTATCGTCTGTTGCGCTTGGCTCGAATTTGATCACCGTATTTCCAATAATCTTGCGATAACCTGCCGTAGTCTTCCAATACGTGCCTTTAGCATCATGCACGACTACGCTGGAATTCCAACCATCAAGGAGCGTCGGGACAACAAACCGATCGCTTCTGCGAGATGTTTCATCCACCATAACTGATATATGCTTACCGGAATTATCACGTAAGTATAAGGGCATAGCGCTCATATTCCGTTCGATAAACCAGTTGCGTATCGCTGTCCTTCTTCTCAAAGGCAGTATCTTGGTTAATTGGGTTACTGCGCTGCCTAGGATGGTCTCATGCTGTCCAATGACAACACCTTCATCGGAAATGAGCCCCATATCGGCATATTCATTTGAATCAAGCGACATCATACGATCACAACCTCTCTCGGCTCATATATGATTTCTTTGCCCAGACTCTCTGCAAGAGCCAGTTCTTCTTTCACACCTCTGCTGTGCTCCCAATTTTGGAGCACATAGACAACATCCGCCTCTCGTACCATCGCCTTGGTTATGCGAAGATATGCCTCCCATGCCATGCCGCTCGGCGGCAGTACGGCAGGATTAAGGACAGTACAATCCTGCTCGAGCAGCCATTGTTCCGCAGAAGCAAATATCTTCCTATATCCATCAATGCCGGTGATCGCACCGGAGATGAAGACAATTTTTCCTTCAAGATCCATGTTTTACCCCTCTTAATTAATATGAACCTGATTCCACTTGTCCTGGCTGAAACGCCTCATAATCAAGGGTTTCTACAAGCTCTGCATCATGCCAAGGAACATAAGAATCACTTATATGGAAGAGCCCAACCTCGAGCATATCCTCACGCACACGATAGACGAGTTCGCCTTCCTCTAAAAATACGGTTACATGACTTCCTGTTGAGTGCTTGTGCAAAAAGTCGAGTGCTTCATCTTTATTCGGATAAATCCCACGTATGTATATGCGCTTTGCATGATCTACGCCTCCCGAAACACTACATCCTGCCGTGATGACCTCTTTGGGAGAATCGCCCCTTTTCACATGTATATCTCTTTCATATGTGACTGGAACATATCCGACAAATGTCTTTCCTTCGTTGGAGTGGACCCACCCAAAATCTGCAATAACCTCATTCCTTCTCAATGTGTCACAAAAATCCACGAATTGTTGAGAGGATATGAAACGGAGCATAAGACAGAGACCAATAATCGATAAGGTCAAAGGAATGAGCGCAAGGATAAGGTTATAGGTATCTATAAAGGAATCAATTCGTTTATGGGATAGAAAAGGCATAGTAGATTTGATTTTTCTATAGAGCTTTTTATCTGCGGCGCCGTAAAACATAAGCTCGTCCACTTTTATACACTCCTTCCTCAGATGAATTTTTTGGTATAGAGCGTGAAGATGTCCAAATACAGCAAATGCTCAACGACCTTCGACAAGAGATGCTGTTCCAACATGAGGAGACCCGTCGTCAGATCGCAGCATACTTTGCTAATCAAGGCTAACCCCACCAATACGACAGATCAACACGCAGCACACGGCTCAAGACCTTATGTATCGCGATGCTCTTAGGCAGATTTCTATCTTGCTCCCAGTTATAGATGGATCGGCGGGCGTAGCCGGTCGCCGCAGCGAGATCCGTTCTGGTGTAGCCCCGCTCCTCCCGTAAGGTGCGAAGCTTTTCCCCGAATGTCATCCCTGCTCATTGGATGGGAAATACCCTCCAATGACCTCGATCATGCAAAGGAGCGTCTGGTGAAACTCTTCCAGGCGTGTCTCTGGGATGGTACAAACATCTGCTTGCGTAGAAAGCATCGCGTTAATTTGCCGTATATCCGCATCAATCTTTTCATACAACGAGTTGCTTTCGCACTTGCCCGCTGCATACATGGCAATGGCTGCACAAAGCTCTTTCTGGACTCCGCTCAAATGGTCAATAAGATACAACACCTGTTGGATGTGCACCTTGTCAAAATTTGTCATGTGGATCTCGGCAGATAGTTTCTTCAGCTGCTTCTTACTGCTTTCGATATATTGATCAATCAGTTGGGATAGACTCGACATTTCACCAATGGTCAGGAGCTGCCTATACTTCTGTATCTGCAATTCCATTTTGCGATTTTCTCGTTTCAAACTCTCATAGTCCGTGGGTGTGATCTCGATGATACGCTCCACCTTCGGCTCACGGGATTCAAGCTGGCGTACTTTCTCTTCGAGCCCAACAACAAATCTGATGTATCTTTCTCAACAAGTTCATGTGACATCGTACCTCTCCCTTGCCTTTGAAACTCTTCTTGTCCCCCTCTCTGATATTTGATATACTTCACAGAAGGGGTTTGTGCACTCTATACGCATCGACAGTGGATCGTCATTTCGTATGTGGCGCAGATTCCGTTTCACATATCCGTACCGTCCCATCGGTGCGGATATTTTTTGATAGCATTACCGACGAGTCCAGGAGCACGGAAATTCCCTCCTCTCTCATCGGATTTCAAGATATTGTTCCTCAAAGAAATGGCGATTCGTTTTTCCGCGAATCGTGAATTTACCGCGTTTCCGCAGCTCTTCATTGAGTTCAGCAATGATCTTATACGCCTTGGACATGGAGACCGCGCAAATCTCTGCAACTTCATCCGGTCGTATAAAATTGCTTGCGGCTTTTTTGTACTTCATGCTCCTCACCCTCTCAGCCCGCGCTTGCGGGCTTTTTGTTTGCTGTTTCACCAATCTCGAGTAGCCTGTACCACTCGCTCCCGAAGCCCAAAGCATCTGCGATACGCTTGGCTACTTCAGGAGATGGGCGACGGACTCCATTTTCGATATTAGAATAATGATTCTGCGAAATTCCTATAACTTGTGCAAATGCCTTCTGAGAATACAAAGCTTCCATTCTCATTTTTTTTAGCAATCTCATTATCCTCCCTCCTTTATCTCGTATTGAGATTATATATAATATGTCTTAAAAAGTCAACTCAATTTGAGATATAGTATTCAAAAATAAATCGCTATTTGAGATAATATGGAAAACTAGGGGGATTCCATGAATCGAATAGCTGAATTACGCAAAAAAAGAAATATGAGCCAAAAGCAATTTAGTAAGTTATTAAATGTCGCGCAAAATACCATTTCACAATGGGAGACAGGACAGCGAGATATTGATTCTACAACACTGATAAAGATAGCTGAATTCTTTAATGTCTCTACTGATTACCTGCTCTGTCTAACAGATATGCCATCACCGCCCACACAAGAAAAGACTCCTTCCTATCAGGAAGAAGTCTTGCGTGACATAGAGGACATTACCCCGGAGATGGCAAGCGAAGTACGGCAGTTTATCAACTATCTGAAACATAAAAAGGAAACTACTGCGGGGGCTGC
The DNA here is from genome assembly GCA_015265235.1 of Selenomonas sp. Classification (GTDB taxonomy): domain Bacteria; phylum Bacillota; class Negativicutes; order Selenomonadales; family Selenomonadaceae; genus Centipeda. The sequence continues at coordinate 10,373 of JABZYJ010000063.1, forward strand.
AGCGGAAAAAAAATAGTACCTTTTTATCCCGCGAACTCCGGATTTATATAAAGCTATTTGGGAACATGTATCGAAAGGATTCACCATGAAGATCATACTGAATGTCCCCTATGAAGAAAAAGACCTTGTGAAGGCGTTGCACGGTCGATGGGACGGAAAGTCTTGGTATATCCCGGAAGGTGTAGATTATCATCCCTTCCGAAAATGGATTGATCCTAAAACATACCAATCCTTAGAAGCCCCTCTGAATATAGACGACTTGCTGCTCCAGTACAAAAAAACGGTATCTCCTGCGCTCGGCTCATTTCAAACAATTGTCGTCATTGGGGATGTTTGCAGGGTCTTCTCCGGCGAAAACAACAAACAGGTATTTACTTATCTCGACTTAACAAACAGTCCAAACGCAAAGCCATGCATATCTATTCGTATAGATCAAAAAATAGATGTTCCCCTTGATATTCGCGTTAAGGTGACGGGAATACTCAGCGTACACAATGGCAATCTTCAGATCAGAGCATCTGAAATTCTACCGATAGATGAGCCTACTGTATTCAAAAGAACACTCGCCCAATGGGAAAGTGATTACCCCCCAATCACCAACTTACAGAAAAAGAAAGTTGGAATCCGCTTCAATCGTATCGGTGTGATTGCACCGAAAGAAAGTGCCGGATATAACGACTTTATAACACTTATA
>JABZYJ010000064.1 GCA_015265235.1 Selenomonas sp.
CTCCCGCAGCTGATCCTCGCGTGGCAGATGCGCCGCGAGCTGGCGCTCCGTCATCGGCGTGAGAATATCGGCAGGTGCGACGGCATTCACGCGCACACCGTCACAGGCTGTCTCGCGGGCGAGTGAGCGCGTTAGTGCAACGACAGCGCCCTTCGTCGCCGCATACGCTGCACAAAAATAATTTCCATGCAGCCCTGCGTCTGAAGCGATATTCACGATATTTCCACGCGCCCGCCGCAAATGGGGCAATGCCGCCTGTGACAGATGGATCGTCCCCTTGATGTTCGTATCAAGCAGAGCGTCGAGCTCCTCCTCCGAAAGTGCATCCAGCGCGCCCTCGTGGTAGATGCCTGCGGCATTGACGAGAACGTCTAGCGTACCATAGCAGCGGATTGCCTCCGCAACAACGCGGCCGCAGTCGGTCAGAGACCGTACATCGCCGGCACAGAAGAGCACACGCCCTGTGGCAGAGAGCTGCTCCTCCGCGCCCTTGCCCCGCATCTGGTCACGCCCCATGAGCACAACACGCGCGCCGCTCGACAAAAACATCGCCGCCGCCGCGAACCCGATGCCCGAGGTACCGCCTGAGATCAGTACGGATTTTCCCGCGAATGCATCCGGTGCAAAGATCGTTTTGCTCATATCCGCCCCACAACGCAGAAAAACCGGACTCCCGTCGGAAGTCCGGTCACACTGCAAAATCAGTTCACAGCATCCTTCAGAGCCTTGCCGGCCTTGAACACAGGATTACGCGAAGCCGCGATCTCGATTTCCTTGCCCGTCTGGGGGTTGCGCCCCTTGCGTGCCGCACGATCCTTCACCTCGAACGTGCCAAATCCGATCAGCTGAATCTTGTCACCCTCGGAAAGTGCGCCCTTGATCGTCTCAAAAACAGCATTGACTGCCTTCTCTGCGTCCTTCTTCGTGAGACTTGCCTGCTCTGCTACGTTTGCGACCAATTCCTGCTTGTTCAAAGTAGCATCCTCCTTTAAGATATTTTCCATTTTCCTCGCGACCGCTTAGTGTCGCACTGACATGAGAGAATTTAACAGAATTACCCCGAAAAATCAAGGGGAAAAATTAAAAAAAGATGATTTTTCCCAAAAACTCCCGTTTTTTTTACGGATTTTCCCAAAAAGTCGGCATATAAGGGACAAAAATGGAGGTCAGATGATCCACGTCCTCCTGCCGATCGAGTGCGTAAAGTGGCATACGCCGCACGTCCTGTTCGGGCAGACTGAGGTGATGCAGATAGAGCACCTCCTGTGCATCGTCGCAGTGCTCCATTAGGAGCAGTTTGACATCAGAGGCAATCGCACGCGAATAGATCTGCGTGATGATGCGGTCCTGCGTCGGCGCAGCACTGATCTGCGCCTCATTCAGTGCGTCGAGAATGGAGAGCCCGTTCACGGGATCGATGCCCGCCGCCGCAAAAAGCGGATCCAAAAAACTCATCCCGGACAGGATGTCGAGCAGTATCCCCTCGCGCTCTGCCGCAGGGCGCAGGAGCTGTACCGTGCGTTCCGCGACGTGCGGGCTTCCGGGAACGAGATAGAGGACAGGCCCCCTGCGGACACGCGCACAGAGATCCGCGACAATCGCGGCGTATAGCGCATCGAAGTCCCCCATCTCCTCATAGAGGGGATCGTATGTCTCATAGGCAATCTGCACATCATCCAGTGCCGATACACTCGGATGGATGCGCGTGCGCAGCACGATCTGCTCCGCCTGCCCGATCTGCGTCCATGTCTCGCGCGTAATCAGTCCCGCGTCACCGGGGCCGAGCCCCGCAACGGTCAATCGATAGTCATTCATGCTGCTCTCCTGTGATCAGCTGCACAATCTCCAGCACCGTATCCAATACATTCCTGCATTCACGCGCCGAAAGGCGGATGCGATAACCGCTCCCTTCGGGCAGAGGACCGACGCGCCGCCCAAAGGCGCGGTCGAGGCGCATGAGGGCCGGGAGCGGCAGCTTTTCATCCGCCGGCAAGGCGATATCGAGCGCATTTTCCTTCAGCGCAATGCTCCGTGCATGAAAGGTCCGCGCCGCATTTTTGATGCGCGCGATATCGAGCAGAGCAAGGACGGGCGCTGTCGGCTCGCCGAACCGGTCGATCAGCTCATCGAGCAGTGCATCGAGATCCTCATCTGTCTGCACCGCCGCGATCTTCTGATAGACCTCGATCTTGTGCATGGCGTCCTCGATGTAGCCGCCATCCAGATACGCCTCCACGGGGAGATCGATGACGGTCTGCACGGGCGGCGGCGCAGGTTTCTCTCCTTTTTTTCGCGCCACAGCCTCCTCGAGCAGCTTCACATACATCTCAAAGCCGACGCCTGCGATATGCCCATGCTGCTGCGCACCGAGAAGGCTTCCCGCGCCGCGGATCTCGAGATCACGCATCGCGATCTTAAAGCCCGAGCCAAGACGTGCAAACTCCTTCATCGCCTGCAGGCGCTTCTCCGCCGTTTCGCTGAGCACCTTATCACGCCGATACGTGAAGTAGGCAAACGCCATCTTCGCCGAGCGGCCGACGCGTCCGCGCATCTGATAGAGCTGCGAGAGCCCAAAGCGGTCGGCATCGTAGATGATGATCGTATTCGCATTGGCGACATCGATGCCATTCTCGATGATGCTCGTCGCAAGCAGGATGTCATAATGTCCCTCGTAAAAGTCCATCATGACCTGCTCCAGAATATCCTCGCTCATCTGTCCGTGCGCGGAGGCAATACGTGCCTGCGGCACAATCTGCAGCAGGTGCTCGCGCATCCGGTCGATGCTCTCCACGCGGTTATAGATAAAGTAGATCTGCCCGCCGCGCGACAGCTCACGCTCGATTGCGCCGCGCATCATGGCATCGCTGCTCTCCACCACGTAGGACTGCACAGGGAGGCGCTCGGCGGGCGGCGTCTCGATGACACTCATATCACGCGCCCCCGCGAGCGACATGTGCAGCGTGCGCGGAATCGGCGTCGCGGAGAGCGTCAGTACATCGACGCCCGTCGCGAACTCCTTGATCTTTTCCTTCTGCGTCACGCCAAAACGCTGCTCCTCGTCCACGATGAGCAGGCCCAGCTTCTGAAATCGCACGCGCTTCCGATTGAGAATCGCATGTGTTCCGATGAGGATGTCCACTTGACCACGCGCCACATCGCGCAGCGTCGCCGCCTGTTCCCGCAGCGTGCGGAAACGGCAGACAACGTCCACCTTCGGGGCGAAGTCCGCAAAACGCGCCGCAAAGGTCTGATAGTGCTGCTGGGCGAGAACTGTTGTCGGCACGAGCACGGCGACCTGATAGCCGTCCATCGCCGCCTTGTACGCCGCGCGAATCGCAACCTCCGTCTTGCCGAAGCCTACATCACCGCAGAGCAGGCGATCCATCGGCTTTTCGCTCTCCATATCGTGCTTGATCTCGGCAATAGCGCGCAGCTGATCGTCCGTCTCCTGATACGGAAATGCCTCCTCGAACTCGCGCTGTCCCGCATCATCCGGTGAAAAGGCATGTCCCTTTGCCATGCGCCGCGCAGCGTAGAGCTCAATCAGATGGTCGGCGATATCCTCGACGGATTTCTGCGCCTTGGCTTGTGCGCGTGCCCAGTCCGCCGTACCCATGCGGTGCAGGCGCGGCGCAGCGCCTTCTGCCCCGATATACTTTTGCAGGAGACTGACCTGATCGGTCGGAACGAAGAGCTTGTCATCCCCGCCGTACTGGATGTGCAGATAGTCGCGGTGAACACCGGCGACCTCGATGGTCTCCACGCCCAGATACTTCCCGATGCCGTGGGAGATGTGCACCACGTAGTCGCCGGGCGCAATCTCGCGAAAGTGACGGATGCGCTCCCCCGCTGACGCCGTACGGCGCAGCCGTGCCTTATGTCGGCCGAAAATGTCCTGTTCGGTCAGGACGGCTGTGCGAGACGCGCTCAGCTCAAAGCCTGCACGCAGGGTGCCGGGTGAAATGGTAACGGCATGTTCGGCCGCTGCATCTGCGCCACGTGAGATAGCCGTCGGGAGCTTCCAGAGTGTGAGCATCTCGCGCATTCGCGCGGCCTGCTCCGCCCCGCCCGCTAGGATGAGGACACGCATCCCCTCTCCCAGATAGCGATGCAGCTCGCTCTCGAGGAGCGAAAACTGCCGCTGAAACGCCGTCATGGGCACCATCTGCACGCTGATGAGCGTCTGTGGCGTACACGTCGGGACAGCGCGATTCATGAGGGAGATGAACACCTCATGCCCCTCCGTACCGGCGGCGGTCATCTCTGCCCACGAGAAACACCGCGCCGCACGCACGGCATCCTCCCGTACGCCGTCCTCCAGCGCCGCCATCAGGCGCGACGGCTCGTCAAAGACACTTGTCCCGGCTGCGCCGAGATAGCTCAAAAAACAGGCCTCCCCATTGTCGTCTGCGGCACGCAGAGGCATGATGGAGGCCGTTCCGATATTTTTGATGGAGCGCTTGGTCAGAGGATCGTACTCGCGCATGGAGTCGATCTCCGTATCGAAGAACTCCACACGGATGGGCGAGAGCGCATTGATGGGAAACACATCCACAATGCCGCCGCGCACGCTGAACTGCCCGACGTTCTCCACCTCCGGCACATGTTCGTAGCCGAGCGCCGACAGCCGCTCCATCAGCGTCTCACGCGGGAGCTCCTGCCCCAGACGCAGCGACAGTGCGGCACGGGAGAATTCCGCCGTGCTGAGCCCCTTCTGCGCCGCCGCACCGATGTCCGCCAGCACGATGATCGGCTCATGACGCAGGAGACGCGCCATGATGTTCATGCGCTGTGCCGAGCGCTCCAGCCCCTTCGCCGCACCGGGTGCAGCAAAGTCAATGCGGTCCAGCTCGGGCAGCTCATAGACATCCGCCTCGGGCAGGAGTGCCGTGAGATCCTCCTGCCACGCGCGCAGCGCATCCCGTCCCGCCGTCACAATGGCGAGCGGGCGCGGTGCTGTATCGTAGGCGGCGGCGACGGCGGCGTGCTTCAACGCCCCTGCGGCACCGTGCAGCATGGTCTGTGCTGCCGGCTGCGCAAATACCTCCGTCAACTGACGGAGAGCGGGATCATCCCGCAGAAGCGAAAAGAGTGTATTCATTTGGATGCGGCAAGAGCCGCGCGGATAAAGCCGGCAAAGAGCGGATGCGGATGGTTCGGACGCGACTTTAGCTCCGGATGGAACTGCGAAGCGACGAACCACGGATGATCCTCGATCTCCACGATCTCCACGAGCTGGTCATCGGGGCTTGTTCCTGCGATGCGCATCCCCTTTTCCTCCAACTGAGCGCGATAGGCATTGTTGAACTCAAAGCGATGGCGGTGCCGCTCGCTGATCTCAGGCGTTCCATACGCCTCGCGCGAGAGCGAGTCCTCCGCGAGGACGCAGGGGTATGCACCCAGACGCATCGTACCGCCCTTCTCCTCCACGCCCTGCTGATCCTCCATCAGGGCAATGACGGGATGCGGTGTCTCGGGCACGAACTCCGTGCTGTGCGCACCGGAAAGACCTGCCGCATGGCGCGCAAACTCGATCACGGCGCACTGCATGCCAAGGCAGAGCCCGAGGAATGGGATCTTGTTCTCGCGCGCATACTGAATCGCGCGGATCTTTCCCTCAACGCCGCGGTCGCCAAAGCCGCCCGGTACGAGGATGCCCTTGCAGCCGACGAAGATCTCGTCGAGATCTGCGTTCGGATCCTCCAGTTCCTCCGCGTTGATCCATGCGATTTTCACCTGCGCATCGTTCTCGATGCCGCCGTGATTGAGCGCCTCCGTCACCGACATATAGGCATCGGGCAGCGCAACGTACTTGCCGACGACGGCGATTTTTACCTTCTTTGCGGGGTGATTGATCTTAAAGACCATCTTCCCCCATGCCTCCATGTTGGAGGGGTCAAAATCCATCGCCATTTTCTCGAGGACAATGCGGTCGAGGCCTTCCTGCTGCATCATCAGCGGCACTTCGTAGATCGTCGAGGCCGTGCGGTTCTCGATGACCGCATCGGCGTCAACATCGCAGAAGAGCGCAATTTTCTCCTTCATCTCGCGCGGGATCGGCTGCTCCGTTCGGCAGACGAGAATGTCGGGTTGGATCCCGATGGCGCGCAGCTCCTTGACGCTGTGCTGGGTCGGCTTCGTCTTGAGCTCCCCCGCCGCCGTGATGTAAGGAAGCAGTGTCACATGGATGTAGAGCGCATCATTCTTTCCCACTTCCTTTTTGACTTGGCGGATCGCCTCAAGGAAGGGCAGGCTCTCGATATCGCCGACGGTACCGCCGATTTCCGTGATGACGACGTCGGCGTTATCCGCCTTTGCCACATCGTAGACACGCTGCTTGATCTCGTTTGTGATATGCGGAATGACCTGTACCGTCGAGCCGAGGTAGTCGCCGTGACGCTCCTTGTTCAGGACGGATGCATAGACCTTTCCCGTTGTGATGTTCGACCGCTTCGTCAGATTGATATCAATGAAGCGCTCATAGTGACCGAGATCGAGATCCGTCTCCGCACCATCGTCAGTGACGAACACCTCACCGTGCTGATAGGGGCTCATCGTGCCGGGATCAATATTGATGTACGGATCGAACTTCTGAATCGTCACCTTGATGCCGCGGTTCTTGAGCAGCCGTCCGAGCGAAGCCGCCGTTATGCCCTTGCCGAGGGAAGAAACCACGCCGCCCGTGACGAATATATACTTTGCCATATTATGCCTCCGCCGTATCCTATCAGTTCTGAATGCTTTCGAGCTTCTTCTTGCGTGCTGCTTCCTTCGTAATCGCGGTCTTCGAGGTGCCGGAGGACGCGCGTGACGAGGAGCGCTTGACCTCGGGCGGCACCCACTCAGTCAGCCCCCAGCGGCTCTCGCCCTCGTAGTGGAAACGGCTGTCCATATTGATCATCGTATAGATCTCCGAGATCGCCATGGCAAGCGACTGCACAGGACGATGCGTCGCCTCGATGACCTCGAGGATCAGATCCTTGTAGTGCATCGTCTCCCTCTTCTCTGCGAGGATATGATAGGCGGCGTCGACTTCCGACATCTGTGTATAATCCATGGATAGGCTCCTTTCAATAGGACGTTGCATGATGGTTCACGGATCCATTCAACACCATCATCTTGGTGTACTTTCCCGCACTCCGGCGGAACATCTGCACCAATCGGATGACTGTCTCCCGTGAGGCCTTACATCTTCTCCGGCGCGGAAACGCCCAGAATACCAAGGCTGTGGCGAATCACACGCCCGGTCGCCATGACGAGGGCGAGGCGGGCAGAGGCAAGTGCGGGCTCCTGTCCAACAATGCGGCATTTATTGTAAAACGCATGGAATGCGGCCGCGAGCTCATGGCTGTAGCGTGCGATGCGCTGAGGAGCGTATTCCGCTGCAGCACGCTCGATCTCCTCAGGATAGGCAGCGAGCTTCTTGATGAGTGCCGTCTCCGTCTCATCCGTCAGGCGTTCCAGCTCCGCCCCATCCGCAGGGACAATTTTCGACTCCTCCGCCTGACGGAAGATGCTGGAAATGCGTGCATGCGCATACTGGATGTAGTAGACAGGATTTTCATTCGTTCTCTTCTTTGCGAGATCGAGATCGAAATCCAATTGGCTGTCGAGGGAGCGCATCAGGAAGAAATACCGCGCCGCATCGACGCCGACCTCCTCCATCAATTCCCGCAGCGTCACCGTCTCCCCCGTGCGCTTGCTCAGCTTTACGACCTCACCGTCACGATAGAGACTCACCATCTGCAGGAGAAGCACCGTAAGCTGCTTGGGATCGTGCCCGAGCGCCGCCATTGCCGCCTTGACACGGGCGACATAGCCGTGATGATCCGCCCCCCAGATATTGACGAGCCTGCCGAAGCTACGCGCGTACTTATTGTCATGATAGGCAATATCCGCGGCAAGATACGTCGGTACGCCGTTGTCGCGGAAGATCACGCGATCCTTGTCATCCCCGTAGTCCGTCGAGCGCAGCCAGACCGCACCGTCCTTCTCGTAGGCGGCGCCGCGTTCGAGCAGCACATCGACGACGCGGCGCACGGCTGCCGGATGGAGTGTGCGCTCACTGAACCACGCATCGAATGTCACCCCGAAATCTGCGAGATCCTCGCGAAGTGCGGCAAGTTTCTCGCGATAGGCAATGTCCTTGAACTGTTCCAGACGCTCCTCCTCGGACAGAGCGAGATAGCGATCCCCATCACGGTCGATGATGCGCTGTGCCGTCTCCACGATATCCGCACCGTGGTAGCCGTTCTCAGGGAACAGTACCTCCCGTCCGAGGAGTTCCAGATAGCGTGCATTCACCGATACGGCGAGCAAATGCATCTGGTTGCCCGCATCGTTGACATAGTACTCGCTCTCCACCGTATAGCCTGCCGTCCGCAGCAGCGTTACCAGCGCCGAGCCGACCGCCGCACCGCGTCCGTGCCCGACGTGCAGCGGTCCCGTCGGATTCGCGCTGACGTATTCCACCTGAATCGGCGCCGCATCCTTCGGCGCCAGTGTACCGTAGTTCTCCCCCGCACGCAGAATCCCACGCAGGGTATCCGCCATCACATCTTTTTTGAGATAGAAATTGAGGAAGCCCGGTCCTGCCACCTCCGCATGATCGAGCCATGCGCCCGTAAGATGGGCACGGAGCGCCTCCGCGATCTTCTTCGGCGGCTGACGAAAGACGCGCGCCGACTGCATCGCAAAGTTCGTGGCGAAATCGCCCAACGCCTTATCCGGCGGCTCCTCCAGAAGAATGGGGGGAAGTGCGCCGCCCTCCGGCAGCTCTCCCGCCGCCGCAGCGGCCTCCACGGCACGAAGCAGTGCCTGCTCAATCTGCTGTTTGATCTCCACCTTGATTTGATCTCCTTTGCATTGGCTCAATTCGTATTTCCATCGTGTTGTCGCTCTGACGCATCCCGTCCACATAGAGCGTATAGAAAATATACGCTTCCTCCACCCCGTCCGGGAAGCTGCGCACGCGCAGGCGCCGCGTCAGCGTGGACAGCGAGAACCGCCCGTACGGGGTGCGGTAGTCGCCACGCCGTTCCTGCCCCGGGACGAAGTTCTGCGTACAGCGGACGACGCCGCGCCGCTGCAGGCGCACATCGTCCGCACCGATGCGCAGAATCGTCGGGACAATCGCGCCCTCGATCAGCTCTGCATCATCATAGCTCACATAGCGGCTCTCTCCACGCAAAAAACGCCGTCCTATTACGGACAGCGTAATGCGGCTCTCCTCGCCCGCAGCATCCACCTGTCTTCCCTTGAGAAAGACACGCACCTGCTCCGCACCCTTCATCGAAACCTCCTCCGATAAAAAGTGTTCCGTGCAGCGAGAGCACGACATCGGTCATGCTCTCGACGCGTTATTCTTGGAATCACTGATAAAGCAGCCCCTCGGATGAGCGCAGATTGCCCGCCATCGTATCGGCAAAAAAGATGCGCTGAGATAGCCGCGCTGTATTGATCGGAGATTCCTTTATACCTGGTCAACGGCAATATCCAGCTCGATAAGTTTGCCGCTCAGATCCATTGCGACGACGAGGTACTGTCCATCGCAGACCTTCACCTCGAAGTCTGCCCCCACCGTCAGTGACGGCGTAGAGATATCGACATCCAGCTCCAATGCCGTGATGTTCGTCGCCGTGTGCGCCGTCAGCATATTGCTCAGCTCTGAGATCGCGCTCTGCGCCATCTCGTCGAATGTCTCGACCGGCATCCCCATCATCATCTGCGACGCAATAAACTTGGCCGTCTCCTCACTCATATTGTAGACGACATTTCCGCGAATCTGCTTGGTAAAGCCGACCAGCATCGAAACACCGAGGCTCTTGACGCGCGACTTCGCCGCATAGAGCTTCGTCCGCGTCGGCTCGGGGAATCCCAGCATCGGCATCACCGTCGTAAAGGCGTCCACAAAAGGATTGATCAGTTTTGCATCCATCGATTACTCTCCTTCTGCAAAGCCCACATTGATCCGGACGGTTCCAATCGGCAGCTGCATGCTGATACAGAACGTCGTCATGCGGGGACTTACAATATGCACCTGTGCGCCCGAGATCGTCCCCGGGGGCGTCAGGCGCAGTTCCTTCCCATCCAGGACATTGTTGATCTTTGAAACGGCTCGCCCTGCGATGATATTCGCGGCTTCCTCCACGGCATCTGGTGCCTCGTTCTCCGCGAGCTCTTCTACGGTCGAATATCCAAGCATGTGCATGGCGAAGAGCTGAACTACAGATTCCTCTGCATAGAGGATCACACGTCCTGTCGTGTAGCCCGTGATGCCGATGATCACCGCCGCACCGCTCACATCGAGTGTGCGCGACTCATAGGGTGCGATCTCCGGCTCTCCCTCCATGTTGAGGAGCCCCGACACGCCCTGCTGGAGGGCACGTGCAAACGGCTTTGCATAGAGTTCCCGAAACTCCGTCTCCTGTGTGGCAGATACCTGCCCGATCAGGTACAGCGTATCCACCAGATCCGCCTGCGAGACTGGCTTTTGAAGGAACGCACGCACACCGACAGCCTTCCCTTGTGTGATGAGCTTCAGATCCTTCATCGCACTGATCATCAGAATCCGTGCATCCGCATCCAGCGCGAGGATACGTCTGCTGCACTCGAGGCCGTTTGTGTCCGGCAGGTTCATATCCATCGTTACGAAGTCCGGCCGCAGCTCTTCGTAGAGCTTCAATGCCTCCACGGCATCTGCCGCCATCCCACAGACCTCGAAATCCGTTTCCCTTAGATGTTCAGCAATCATCACGCGGCTGATCTTGGAGTCGTCCACGATCAGTACCCGCAGCTTTCCCATTCCTACTCCCCCTCTGCCACGAACATTTTATTCTAATTCTATTATACACAAAAAAGGGCTGTTCGTCACATATTTTTTGGGAGAACTTCAATCCAGTAGCCGTCGGGATCCTCCACGAAATAGATGCCCATTTCCGCATT
>JABZYJ010000065.1 GCA_015265235.1 Selenomonas sp.
TTATCGAGGAAGTCTGCTGTATACTCTTTCTGGATCAGCGCATCGCCACGGTACTTCTCGTTTGTAAGGATGGAGCGCACCGTGGAGATGTACCACTTGTCCTTTCCCGACGGGGATTTGATTCCCCGCTTCTCCAACTCCTTGGTGATGGCATAGAAGGATCGCCCGCCAAGGAAGAGTTTGTAGATGAGCCTTACGATTTTCGCCTGTTCTTCGTTGATTTTGAAATCCTTGTCATAGCCGAGAAAGGCGCTGTAGCCCACACTGGTCTTGCCCTCGGCGAACTGCTTGCGCTTGCCCCATGTGGTGTTCTCCGAGATGCTGCGGCTCTCCTCCTGAGCCAGGCTCGACATAATCGTTATAAGGAGTTCTCCGCGCGAATCGAACGTCCATATGTTCTCCTTCTCGAAGTAAATCTCTACACCATTTTCCTTGAGTTTGCGGACGTTCTGCAGCGAATCTACGGTGTTCCGCGCAAAACGGCTGACCGACTTCGTGATGATAAGGTCAATCTTTCCTGCAAGGGCATCCTCAATCATCTGGTCGAACCCATCCCGCTTCTTTGTGTTGGTTCCACTGATCCCTTCATCCGAATACATGCCGACGAAATCCCAGTCTGCGCGGCTCTCAATGTAGTTCTTGTAATGCGCCATCTGCATTTCGTAACTGGAAGCCTGTTCTTCATGGTCGGTGGAAACTCTGGCATACCCTGCCGTTCTGCGCCGCCTTGGTTCTGCCGTAACCTTAGAGCGAAAGATTTTAGGGCTTGCAGGGATTACCCGCACTGTCTTTGCCATCGGTAGGCACCTCCCTCTTTCAAATGGAAAACAACTTCATGGTCGGATATAACAATCCGCTTGACATTCTGCACAATCCTTCCCTCATATCCTTCACCGAACAAGGATTCTGCCGCTTGCTTTAGTTCAGATTCGGGCAGCCGCTTCAGTCGGCATTTTGTGCGCGGCTGACTGCAAGCCCACACCTTAGTTCCCTTTGTCCAAGTGTCACGCTCACACTTACTGCCGCAGGAGGCGCAGTAGACTTTGTTCGTGAATGGATTACTGCCGCGCTGTCCGTTATAGATGCGGGTGGTCTTTTTTATGCGGCCATTGGTTAGGTGAAGTTCCACACAGTCACCGTAAATGACGATCTTGGACACCTTGTGCCTAGCGGCAAACAGCCCTGCGTCCTTTAGATTTCCGATGTTCTCGATTCCTACACGCTCCTCTATCAGCTCCTCTGTTCTTAGATTGTAAACTCAAGCTGCAAAAAAATAGATTCCAGCCGTCGAGTTGACGAATTGGAATCCCTTTTCCTGTGTTTAAATTTTTTACAGCAGCGTCAATAGCCCCCGATGCACCTCATCCCCGACGCGCGTCTCCGTGATGCGGCAGTCAATGTCATAGAACCGACGAAGGTTCTCCTCGCTGAGCATGGTTTCCGTCGGCCCAAAGAGCTGCTCCCCGCGCCGCATGAGCAGGCTCTTGTCCGAGATCTTGAGCGCGTTCTCGGGTGAATGCGTGTTCATGACAATGGTCATGTTCTGCTCTAGTGACAGCTTCTTCAGCAGACGCAGGACAATCATCTGGTTATGAAAGTCCAGATGTGCCTCTGGCTCGTCGAGAATGATCAGTTTCGGCTCGACAGCAAGTGCACGGGCGATGTAGACCATCTGCAGCTGTCCGCCGCTGAGCGTGGTCGCCGCACGATCCGCAAGCGGCAGAATGCCGACCATATCGAGCAGCTCAGCAACACGTGCACGGTCTTTCGCCGCAGGTGTTCGAAATAGGCCAATGCGCCGCGCACGCCCCATCATGACCATCTCAAAGACCGTATAGGGGAAAGCGGGGGCATGGCCCTGGGGCACATAGCCGATCACATCACTGACCGCGGAAGGATCGGGGCGTTTGCCGCCCACCAGACACTCCCCGTGCGTCCACGGCAGAATGCCGAGCAGGCAGCGCAGGAATGTCGTCTTGCCGATTCCGTTGCGCCCCAGAATGGTAAGGATTTCACCCGCTGCGAGAGAGAAGGATAGATCGGAGAACAGTTCGTTTCTGCCGTCGTAGGAGAAGGCGGCCTGTTTTACCGTAATCATGACCAATCCCCCTGTTTCTCCCGTATATGCTTCAGCAGAAAGGCAAAAAAGGGCGCGCCGAGGAGTGCTGTGAGGATACCGATGGGCAGCTCTGCCGCGAGGAGACTCCGCGCACAGATATCGACAAGCGCGAGAAAGATTGCCCCCGTGAAGCATGCGGCAGGCAGAAGACGCGCATGATCGACGCCAACCACCCGACGACATATATGCGGAATGACGAGCCCGACCCATCCGACAATACCGCAGGCCATCACTGAGAGCGCAGTGAGAACCGTTGCCGCGACAATGGAAATGTTGCGGATGCGTACAGGATTCACACCAAGACTGCGTGCCTCCTCCTCGCCGAGCGAAAGGATGTTGATACGCCAGCGGATTGCGATCAGGAGCGCTCCGGCGGCAATCATCGGCAGCCCAATGATCTGAATTTTATCAAAGTCCGCCTTGCCAAGGCTGCCCATAAGCCAGTATGTAATGGCCGGCAGCTTGTCATAAGGGTCGGCAGTGTATTTTACGAGCGAGATGAATGCAGAGAAGATCGACGAGATGATGATGCCCGAGAGCACGAGCGACATCATCGAGACGGAGCCACGGCTGCGCGAGAAATAGTACGCAAGCCCGACACTCGCCATGCCGCAGACGAAGGCCATGATCGATGTTCCCGTTCCTGTCCCCCAGAGGAGTATACCAAGCACGGCGCCGAACCCAGCACCGCTCGAAACACCAAGCACATCGGGGCTGACGAGCGGATTGCGGAAAATGCCTTGGTAGACTGCCCCAGAGAGTGAAAGCCCTGCGCCAACGAGCATAGCGAGGAGTGTTCGCGGCAGACGCAGCTCGAGAACGACGGTCGACGCCATGTCTGTCCCGGCATTACCTCTAACCGCACGCATCAGAATGTCACAGACAGCTGCCGGTTCGATAGCAAAGCGCCCCGCTGCAAGAGAAAGAAAGAACACAGCGATGAGAAGCACCGCCATGATCGTCCAGAGAACTGCATTGCTTTGTTTCATAGGGCGGCTCACTCGTGCAGAATCATCTTGAGATCGGCATCCGTCAGCGTGTATGAGAAGAATTTTTCATAGAAGCCGCGCAGATCATCCCTCAGACGGTAATCATCAAACACATCCGGATGCAGTTTCTGCGCGATCCACTTGATCATCAACGGCGTCTCGACGCAAGGGGCATCCCAACGATATAGACCAATCGGAGCCTTGTAAACATGCCCTTCGCGTACCGCCTTGATGTTCTTCCAGTTTTGCCCCTCAAGTTTATCCTCGAATAAATCGACTGGCTGAATCGAATCAAAATTACTGAGGATAATGACATCGGGATCCCATGCCGCAATCTGCTCCATCGTGACAGGCGTCCACTGCCCCTTTACATCTTTTGCGACGTTCACACCGCCCGCTGTCTCGATCATCATCGTGTTGACGGTTCCGCCCGCCGCGACCTTGAGATCACGATCGCGCAGATAGAGCACCTTCGGCTTTGCTTTGCCTTCGAGTGCCGCTTTTTTCGTCTCAAAATACGCCATAATATTTTGCTGAAATTGCACAAGCTCCTCGGCGCGTTCCTCCTTGCCGAATACCTGCCCGATGACACGGATGCCCTGCTGGACATCCTCCAATGTGCCGTACTTCAGTGCAATCGCGGGGATCTTTAGTTTCTCGAGCTGTGCGATCTCATCCTCCTGATAGTTCCAGACGATGATGGCACTCGGGTTCAGCTTGCCAAGTTCCTCCATGTTGATAGCGAAATCCTGTCCGACAAAATCTGTTGCGGCATTCGCCATCCCTGGTGCAAGCACCTTAAGCATGGATTTCTCATATGACGCCTTTGCTGACGGATGCATGCCTGCGATACGATCTGCCGAACCGTCCACCGCAAAGGCAACAGATGCCCACGGGATCGGCACGACGGCGATGCTCTTGACCTCTCCCGGCAAATGTACCTCACGTCCAGTCGTATCCGTCACGACCCGCTCCTCCTTGGGCACGGACGTCTGCTGGGATCCGCATCCTGCGAACACAGAGCAAAGAAGCAACAGTCCTACGAAGAGACCGAATGAAAAACGATGTGTCATCATGTCCTCCTATTTCTACCTACACCAATCAATTGACGGAAAGGTTATCATAGTTTTTGATTGAATGCAATTGAATAGACTGGAAATAATCCTTCAATATTTTTTAATGATTATTGTTTCAGAAACCTCTCTAATGCCGAAGTGAAGTTCGCGCCCAGTACACCGCTTCCCTCTCCCGCGGCATCTCTGCCAGAGAGTAGACCCGACGGCAGCGGAACGAGGTACTTCTCCCCCATTGCAGGAACCAGCGCAGGATCGGCAACGACAGCATCCGCCACATCCCATGCGGACTGCAGGTCTGCCGCCGTACGAAAGACGAGCACGTCAGTCTCAGCCGCCTGTCGATACAGTGCCGCCGTCTCCTCGTCCCACGCATAGGCTGCGCTGTGGATATTGAAAAACCCATATGTACGAAGCAGACAAGAAATAGCTGCGGCAGCAATCGGATCGGTGATGATGAGAACTTTATCCATACGTACATCTTTCACTGGCTGCCCCACACCGGCATCCTCTAGGGGCAAATCAAGCGCCGCAGTGATCTCAGCCCGCCATCCAGCCCAACCTATATCCCCAAGCGGCAGGCTGTGGACAACAGGCACACCGTATTCTCTCTGTAACCATGCCGCTGCAGACACACCGACAGCAGATACCAACCAGCAAAGCGCAGGGCGTTCGGTCAGGGCATCGCGCCCTACAATGCGCACATTGCAGCCGCACGCGGTCAGAAAAGCAGTCGGGGGATTCAGCTGAGCTATATCGCCAAACAGCAGCGGGCTGTACCCGAGAATAAAGACGGTCCGCCCCTCCTCCAGCCATCTGTTGGACGCTTCCTGCACAAGACGAAGTGTCGCCTCTTCAGTGCCGAACACGGCATCATGAAAACCGTCCGTTGGTGATGCACATGCGTGGCAGCCATGCTCCTCCGCCGCCTGCAGAACAGGTGTGGTCTCCATCGCCATAAACGCGGGCACCGGTGAGCTGAGGAGATGTACCGTGCGGTATGCACCTGTTGCTGCAAGCGCTTCGGTCTCTGCTGCGGCGGTTTCCTCTATCCCGAAGATATAGTCCTCTGGTTTCGGGATGAGCGCATAGATATCGCTGCGCTCCGACATGAGATCCATGCGCACGAGTGCATTGCGACAGCCCGACGGCGTGACAAGGACATGTGCCGCGCCTTCTTCCTGCAGGAAATCCGACACGCCTGCCGTATCACTCATCGGCGGCGGCAGCTGGGCAGATGCCGTGATTACCCCATCTTCTGGCGGCAGTGTGGCAAGAAGCTCCTCTACAGTCTCGTGCCGGATGCTGTCCGCCTTTGCCAGCGGCCCGCGGAAGAAACATCGCACGATGCAGCCCGTCTCCGCAGAAAGTGTGCGCTCGATATCCGCAAAATCCGGACGTGTGAGGATGTCGAGACAAGAGAGATAGATCACGACCGTGCGTGCACCAGGAAGGTGGGCGGCATCTGACACCGCATCCCGAATCGCTTCCTCTGCCGCCCCCAACACATAATCCTCTGCCCGCACGGCAGCATAGCGGAACCGCTCAAGTGCCCCGATCTGCTGTGCGCGCCGGTAGATGGAGCGAAAACAGATGAGAGCCCCTGCTGCAACGACGACGAGATCATGTCGTGCCCACAGTCGGTCGAGGCTCGTATCAAAGTCTTTAATTTCCTCAGCGATGATTGGCTGCATCGGCATCCTCCTTACAGTGCAGCAGTACCTCCCCACCCGAGAGTCCACTCTCCTACGCAGGATTTCAAGGAAAACCAGATTGATGATCGTCTGTGTGCTCCGCAGTTTAATCATAAATGAAATGGGGCATATAAAAAGTCGAACATACAAAATCGCTCCGGCAAAACATCTTTGCCTAGACCAGTATATTCGACATTTATTCTACCATAAAACACCGCGCATTCAAACATCGAAATGTCAATCAACACGTGCATATCAAACTGATGGTTCGACTCCTCCTACCTCTCTCTTGACAATAGGAAGAAGCGGTGCTATTCTTCCACACGGAAGCCATCATCACGACAAACAGCATACGGATGAATCAGGTGTCACAAGACTCAATAGAGAAGCCGGAAGAGCCGGCGCGGTCCCGCCACTGTGTCAGTGAGCGAATCTGCAGAAAATGTCACTGGGGAAACTTGGGAAGGCGCAGAGGAGCGATGAACTGGAGCCAGGAGAACTGCCTGATTGACGGTCACCGTCTGACCTGCGAGCGACGGGAAGGGGATCTGCGTCTTGTGCCGGATGATCCGCATCTTTGCGGCGTCGTTTCGGCGGCGATTTTATGCGCTGTGACGCTGCGTGCGCCAAGGCAAGGCAAAGATATTTTGCAGTCTCTTCTCTCGTTTGCAGGAAGAGGCTGCTTTTTTTGCGAATGTTCAGGACGTAGAGCTGCCCTGTTCCCGTAGGTCTCTGATGTATGCTCTGCAAGTCCGCGCTTCTATGAGCGTCGCAGGAAATGCTTTCGGCAAAAGGGGACTGCGGCGGAGAACTCATATTTTTGATGGGGTGAAAACATGAACACGAAGAGAAGAAATGCACTAATCACAATCGGCGTCGGACTCATCCTATGGTTCCTGCCGGTTCCTGACGGAGTCACAGTACTCGCATGGCATTTGCTCGCGGTCTTTATCGCGACAGTGCTGGGCTTTATCCTGCATCCGCTGCCGATCGGTGCGGTGGCCTTCATCGCGATTTCCTTTTCCGCATGGGCAGGACTACTGAAGACGTCCGATGCCTTGGCGGGCTACGGCAACAGCACGATCTGGCTGATCGTCTGCGCGTTCCTCTATTCCCGCGGTTTCATCAAGAGCGGACTCGGCAAACGTATCGCTTTCCGCATCATCGAAGCGATCGGCAAAAGTGCGTTATCGCTCGGCTATGCCATTGCCCTGAGCGAGCTTGTGATCTCGCCCGCGACGCCCTCGGCCACAGCGCGCGGCGGCGGAATCCTCTATCCAATCGTGCGCTCCCTCGCGGAGGCACTGGGCTCAAAACCCGGTGAGAGCGCACGCCGCATCGGCACCTACCTCATGCAGGTCGGCTACCATACGGATGCCGTGACCTGCACGATGTTCGTGACCTCGATGGCGGGCAACCCGCTCTGCGTGGCGCTCGCCGAGAAGGCGCTGGGCGTCCATGTCACATGGATGAGTTGGGCGAGCGCCGCCATCGTGCCGGGACTCATCGCGCTTCTCCTCGTTCCCTATGTCATGATGAAACTTTCGCCGCCTGAGCTCGTGCATATTCCCGACGCCAAGGGGCTGGCACAGCGCGAGCTTACCGAAATGGGTCCGATGAGCCTTGCGGAAAAGGGTCTTTCCGTCATCTTCGTTGTCTCTCTCGCACTCTGGGCAAGCTCCGGTCTCACGCACATCGACGCGACGCCCGTTGCCATGGGCGCAGTCTGCCTCATGCTGATGCTCGACATCATCAACTGGCAGGACGTCATCCAGGAAAAAGGTGCATGGGATGCGATGTTCTGGATGGGCTCTCTGATGACGCTCGCTTCGGCTCTTGCAAAATCAGGCATCATCACGTGGATCGCCAACGGTGCGGGCGCGGCGATTTCGTCACTCGGTTTTGATTGGGTCGTTTCCTGCCTCATCATCCTGCTCTTCTACACCTACATCCACTACGCCTTCGTCAGTGTCCCGGCCCGCATCAGCGCCCTCTATGCGGCATTCATTGCCGTCAGTGTCAGCGTCGGTGCACCGCCCCTCCTGGTCGCCATCGTCTTCGGCATCTTCGCCGATGTGCCGATCTCCCTCACGCATTACGGCAACGGCTGTGCCCCAATTTACTTTGGCGGAGGCTATGTCTCGCAAAGCGAATGGTGGAAGAACGGCTTCATCATGACGACCATTACGACGCTGATCTACCTGACAATTGGCGCGGCATGGTGGAAAGTCTTGGGCCTTTGGTAAATAATAAATCACTGGCAGCCCCCTACACGGGGGGCTTTTTATTTGCCGTTTTCCCTCCCGTTTCCCGTAAACAGGACAACAAACTCTTTTAGATTCCATTGGTCTGTCATAATAGCCTCTTGTAACTGATTCTTGATATAATTCCAGAATAAGAAAATTATAACGCAGGATATGGGAAGATGGCTAATGATTCTTTGCAAAAGTACAAGAGATCCCAAACGCTAGTACGCGACTGGGATCTCCTGTAAAATCATTTTTTTCATACTGATGTACGAACAGCGTTCCTATTTTATTCGAAAGGTTGAACTTCCTCAACTCGCGCATCCATGTTCTTGTAATGAAACGCAGACGCCCAAGCAATAAGTGGAAGTAGTATTGGATTGATTTCCATATTGATGTGATTCAAAAGACAACTTGCTCCAGCTTGTCGTATTGCTTCATCTGTA
Organism: Selenomonas sp.; assembly: GCA_015265235.1. GTDB lineage: Bacteria > Bacillota > Negativicutes > Selenomonadales > Selenomonadaceae > Centipeda. The sequence continues at coordinate 8,568 of JABZYJ010000065.1, forward strand.
ATTTTCTTGTCAGCCAACTTAAGGGCTGCATATCCTCGGCGCTTCATATAGTGACTGTCGTTTCCATAAGACAACCAAAAGTCATGTCCCTTGTCAATGGAGGTCTGTTCACCAGCTGAAGCACGATTTTCCTACTCGTTCTCCGTAAGTTTTTTCTCATAAGCATTTAGGATAAGTCTTCTCTAGGACAAGCTCCCCTTTGACATCTTTCAAAGAATCTGATACTGTATATAGAAAGAGCGATACCTCTCAGTCACTGATGCGCGCCATCTTTGGGCTGGGATTGAAGGGTATCGCTTTTTGTTGACATTACTCGTTTTTCATGCTATCCTAACAGTAAGAAAGTTGCTTGTTCCAGCTGCCATGGGGAATTGGACCCCGGCGGGAGCTGGAACAGGCAATTTTTTCTTATTCAGCGTCCGCCTTTTCCTCGCTCCTCCTGCGAGAAGAACTTTGCATAGGCACGCAGAGTCTCTCCGACCATTGCCCGTCCGACATACGGCGCATAGTCCTCCTCAATATCTGTCTTCTCACGGCTTGTCAACTCCCGTGAGAACTCCTCACGGAAGAGATCGGACGGATCGCGAAATGGCGTTTTCTCCTTGTCGTAGAGACACTCCCCCGCTCGATTGTAGATGCGAATGCCTTGAAAGGTATCCTGCTCGTAGAGCGTATGCAGGTTGTCAACGAGAGAGCGCACAACGCGGTCATGATGCTCCCTTGGCGTCATGCGCGGGGTAAGCCCTGCCTCCTCCATCAGCCAATAGCGCTTCTGTGTACTGAGATATGATTTTTCGGGACGCACGAGGATCACATTTAGAGAGACATCATATCCCCGTGAGGCCAGAAGATTATGTGTCCGCAGCGGCACCTCGGTCGTCCGCAGTGTGCCTTCAATGATGAGATGATACTGCGCTCTGCTCAGATCGTCGATCAGAGCCTCCGTCATCTTCCCCGCGAACTGCTGTGTATGGAGGACAGCATCATCACCGTACTGTGCTTGCAGCTCAGTGAAACGAGGATGATACCTGCGGTAATCATCGCTTGAAATAAAGATGATATTTCCGCCATGTGCACGTGCACAGATATCTGCCAGTTTCGTTTTCCCTGCTCCGGGCTGTCCCGCAAGCAGATAGGCGTGCGGATGCGCGTCAGGTGCAGCACTGACCAAAAGATCGTCTTTGATGCGTTCTTTTTGTTCATTAAGTTCCTGCGGAGTGTAGTTATCCTGCATGATTGGTCTCCAGTTCCCGTATATAGGTGCGGGCATTTTCAAAGGTCTGTCGGAGTCTTTGTATATCCTCCATGGTATTGTACGAATCTCCAAGAATATTATGCAGTGTCACTCGTAGATTCTGTTGGACGAGAGAAATCGGCTGAACGATATCATGCTGATCAATGCCCATACGTTCTTTGATTCGATTCACATCGGCAAGCAGCTCTGCCATACCTTCATGCAAAATTTCTTTCGCTTCGATTACTTCGTACGGAATCATAGCATCGCCTCCTCTCTTTCATGATACCACAATGGTGCAGGGTTGACCATAGCGATCTTCCCTGTACCACACTTGACCGTGGGATGGATGCACCTCACTTCCTGTATTACATGATTATTGGCAATGCCCCTATTCTCATCAATTGTGTGTATACCGAGTGCCGCGCATCCCTTCTACATCAAAGGGTTATTGAAATACGGCGCATTTTAGCGTATAATGCGTTGAGAATTCACCATGATGGGAATTATACCAATCCATAGGGGGACATTGTATGTCATTAATTGTAAAGAAGTTTGGCGGAAGTTCGGTGGCTACCCCGGAGAAGATCAAGAACGTAGCAAAACGTATATTACGTGAGAAAGCCCCCGATGATCGCATTGTCATGGTGGTATCTGCCATGGGCGATACGACGGATGATCTCATCGCGCTGGCTGGCGAGGTGGTGGAAAGCCCCTATCAGTACACACGCGAAATGGATATGCTCATGACGACGGGTGAGCAGGTCTCGATTGCACTGCTCGCGATGGCGTTCCGCGCCTTGGGACAGCCCGCCATATCCCTCACCGGCGGCATGGCAGGAATGCGCACAGATCATGCGCATACCAAGGGGCGTATTCTCTCGGAATCGAGCCAAAACGTGTGCACGAGGAGCTTGAAAAGGGCAACATTGTCGTTATCGCTGGCTTTCAGGGCACAGATGCCGACGGCAACCCCGTGACACTTGGACGCGGTGGGTCGGATACCTC
>JABZYJ010000066.1 GCA_015265235.1 Selenomonas sp.
CATCCTGGTCGCCTACATCGCCCGCTATATGGCGTTTTCTCTCAAGGCAAACTCTGCCGCGCTGGAGCAGGTGCATGACTCGCTCGTCGAGGCGTCGCGTGCCTGCGGGGCGACGATGTGGCAGTCACTGCGCGATGTTGTTCTGCCGCTTGTGCGGCCGGGGATGTTCGCCGCGTTCTTCTTGATCTTCCTGCCCTCACTGCGTGAGCTGACCGTATCGATCATGCTCTACGCACCGACGACGCGCACCATCGGTGTCGCGATCTATACGCTGAACGAGGACGGTGAGACGGTCATGTCGGCGGCACTGGCGGGGATTGCACTCATCATCATCATCATTGGTCAGACGATCATCAACCATTTCACGAAAAAGGCGGGGGTGTAAGGTATGTCGTATGTGCGTTTAGTGGATGTAACCAAACGATTCGGCGACGTCACCGCCGTCGATCACCTCAATTTTGAGATCGAAAAGGGCAGCTGCTTCTCCATGCTTGGCCCGTCGGGCTGCGGAAAGACAACGACGCTGCGCATGGTGGCAGGATTCGAGGACCTTTCCGAGGGGGAAGTGTGGGTCGGCGATCGGCTGCTCTCCTCACCGAAGAAAAACCACTATCTGCCGCCCGAGAAGCGAAACTTCGGCATGGTGTTTCAGGCATTTGCCGTCTGGCCGCATCTGTCGGTCTATGAGAATGTGGCGTTTCCTCTGCGCATCCGCAAGCTCCCCGAGACGGAGATACGTCAGCGTACCACCGAGGCACTGAAGGCGACGAATCTCCTGTCGGCAGCGGAAGGAAGCCCGGACTTCCTCTCGGGCGGCGGCAAACAGCGCGTAGCACTCGCCCGAGCCCTTGCGATCAATCCCGATGTCATGCTGCTCGATGAACCGCTCTCGAGTCTCGACCCGCATCTGCGTGAGGAGATGCGCTTTGAGATCAAAGAGCTGCAGATGAAGTACGGCTTCTCCATCATCTACGTGACACATGATCAGTCGGAGGCAATGGCGCTTTCGGACTACATCCTCGTGATGAAGAATGGCGTCATGCAGCAAATCGATACGCCGCTCAACGTCTATAACCATCCGGTCAATAAATTTGTTTTCAGCTTTATCGGCCTCTCGAACTTCCTGAAGGCATCGTGGCAGGACGGGCGGCCTGTCCTCGAAGGACATCCGCTGGATGCTTCCTTTGTGCCGCCGGAGGAGCTGCGCAGCGTGCCTGCGATCTCTCTCGCCAGCCGTCCCTCCGAGATCGATTTTGCCCCGACGGAGGCGACGGATGCACTGCACGGCATCGTGACGCGCAAGTCCTATCTCGGCGAGATCATCGACTACCAGATACAGATCGGCAGCCAGTTCCTGCGTGTGCAGAAAGGACGCCGCGAGCAGGGCCCCGACGAGGGCGAGAACTGTGCGGTGCGCCTCCTGCGCCCATTCTGGTACGAGGACTGAGAGGGGCAATCCCTCTCCTCTGTCCATCCGAAAACGATCAATATAATCACACTCTCCTTTTCTCGTCTCACAGCAACTACTCTCGATAGAGATACATGTGAGACAGGAAAGGAGATTTTTTATGCGAAACTATCTGCCGCGTGTGGACTGGATGGTCGGGACGGGGCTGGTCGTCGTCGCGATTCTCTCGGTGTTCTATGGGAGCGCGGAGCTGACGAGCAATATCGCCTCGGGGCTGATCGGCTTTCTCGGGCGCACGGTCATGATGCGCGGGGAAAAGGAGAGGGCGCGATGAGTGCGGTGCTTCCTGCGTCGGCCATGCGGTGCGTGACCTGCCGTGAGCTGCGCCTCCTCGGGGCGGCGTACCGTCTGCCCCTCGCCTATGCCGCCGCGCGCTGCGCACGCGAGACAAAACTCTACCTGCACTGGACGGCGGGGCATTACGGGCAGTTCTTCGCGGACTACCACGTCCAGATCGATGCGGACGGTGGCATCTACGTCATCGGGGACGGCGTACTCGATGCGCTGCACGCCGCGACGTACCTGCGCAACAGTGGGAGTGTCAGCATCGCCCTCCTCGGCTGCGTCGGAGCGACGACGGAGGATCTCGGCGCAGAGCCGCCGACGGCCGCGCAGATCGAGGGGCTGGCGATGGCGGCCGCAGCACTCGCTGACGGCCTCTGGCTGACGATCGATAAGGAGCGCGTCCTGACGCACGGCGAGGCCGCCGATAACGAGGACGGCGTGCGCGCTCATGCGCCCTATGGACCGCGCACGACATGCGAGCGCTGGGACCTCGAGTACCTCGGGACAGCGGAGAGCCCCGCCTTCGCCCCGTGGGCGGAGGACGGCACACGCGGCGGCGACATCCTCCGCGGCAAGGCACAGTACTATCGGGAGCGCGGGTACTGACGCACCGTCACGGCGCGCGAAAAGCCGCAGATGCGCGGTGCAGCGACTACGAAGGCTGACAGCGAAGACCATGCGCTGTCGGCTTTTTCTTGTCGTCCGGCAGATCGGCAATCGATACCCTTACAGAGAGACGGTGGATCATTGAGGTGCTTTTGGCATGGGATTTTGACAAGGATTCTGCCGTTGGCCTAAAACTAAGGAATTGACTAAATTTATTAAAAAAGTATAGAATAATAGGTATGATGATATTTTGTTGTGAGCGTCGGCAGAGGTGTATAAATGAGAGAAAAAAAGTTGCCGCCGTATGCCCCCATATTGATGGAGTCAACACGAGCAGTTGGGTATTCTTTAGAGACAGCCGCCGCAGATATTATTGACAACAGCATCGCTGCATCGGCATCGCGGGCGGAGGTTTTTTTCTTCCCCGTGGGAGAGCCCTATATTGCTTTCTTGGACAATGGCGTGGGGATGAATGAGGAGGAGCTTGATACTGCTATGCAGTACGGCAGCAAGAATCCCGTTGATAGACGAAACACCGTTGACCTTGGAAGATTCGGTCTGGGACTGAAAACGGCATCATTGTCGCAGTGCCGGTGTCTTTCCGTGATTTCTAAACAGGGCAAAGTCCTGACAGGCCGCCGTTGGGATTTGGATCATGTTGCAGATGCTCGTGACTGGTCATTGCTCCTTCTGGATCAGGATGATATTGAAGAAGTTCCTGAGATTCAGCGTTTGCAGGAGAACTCTTCGGGGACACTGGTTGTCTGGCAGAATCTGGATCGCCTGCAGGCAGGAGAAATCCAGTTCGAGCAAACATTCGGAAGAAAAATGGATGTTGTCCGAGATCATCTTGCACTGGTATATCACAGATATTTGAGCGGAGAAGCAGGAATCAAAAAGCTTCGGATTGAAATAAATGGAGAACGTATTTTGCCGGCAGATCCTTTTCTAAAAGAAAAAAGCACACGTCCGATGGATGATGAGGTTGTCGTTGTCCGCGGGGAAAAAGTTCTTGTTCGTCCCTATATACTGCCTCACATTTCCCGCATGACATCGGATGAAATCAGCCGCCTCGGCGGAAAAGAAGGCCTTCGCAGGCATCAGGGATTTTATGTATACCGAAACAAGCGCCTGCTGGTTTGGGGAACATGGTTCCGCATGATGCGTCAGGGCGACATGTCAAAGCTGGCGCGCATCCAAGTTGATCTAAGCAACGCTCTCGATGATTTGTGGGCACTCGACATTAAGAAGTCCTCGGCGCTTCCTCCTGCAGAGGTACGGGAGAATCTGCGCAGCATTATTGAGCGAATTGCTGAAAAAAGCAAACGTACATGGACATTCCGCGGAAAAAGAGAGATCTCTGACACAACCGTACATGTGTGGAATCGGCTGAAAAGTCCAAGCGGCGGCATATACTATGAAATCAATCGAGAGCACCCGCTGGTTCAGCAGCTGACTGGCTGTCATGAAAGTCTGAAAAAACCGCTTCTTGCTCTGCTTCAGCAAATTGAGAAGTCTATTCCACTGAATCAGTTGTATGTGGATCTGACCAACGATGAAAAGGTAGATAATGATCAGGAGCAGGATCCTGCGGCAGTGCGCGAGATACTGCTGTCTCTGCTTGAAAGAAGCAAAGATATGAATGAAAAACTGTCTCTGTTGGAAAAAATAGAGAGAATAGAGCCATTTTCTTTATATCCGGCTGTATGCAATGAGATCGGAAAGGAGCTTTTGGGAGATGAGCAAAGAAAACATTGAAACGCTTGAGAAGATGATATTTGTAAGTATTAACACCCAATATCCAGAAGAACGCCCAAGTGAAGAGGATTTTTTGAAAGAGGCTGAGACGCTTCGAGCAGTTTTGTCAACAAGATTCCCCGTTGACGATCAAGAGTTTCAGGAGATTCTAACACGACTTCGTTCACAAATCGAAGTTAAAATGGACGTAGGGGAGTTTATCAATGACAGGAGCAATGGACATCAGTCATGGCTTCCTGCGCGGCGTGCAGAGATAGAGTTTTTCTTTTGGGAGCGCTATAAAGAATACCTTGAAGTAGAGAAACAATGGAATCCGCGCGTGACGGCAAACCTCGGAAAAATATCTGACGAGATACTGGACTTATGCGGTGATCCTGAGGAGCCGTATTTTGCCGTTCGCGGACTTGTGATCGGGGATGTGCAGTCTGGGAAAACGGCCAATTATACGGCGATATGCAATAAAGCTGCCGATGCCGGATATCGCATCATCATTGTATTGGCAGGCATGCAGGAGAATCTCAGAAAGCAGACGCAGGAGCGCTTGGATGCGGAATTCGCAGGCCGCAGGAGTGAATATTTTCTGGATCCGACGGCTAGGAAGACAATTAAAAACAAAGCGGTCGGTGTTGGCCGACACAACGGCTCCAGCGCTAAAAAGGGCGTGGCTTCATTCACTTCGGTCACCAAGGATTTTGACAGCGGTGTGCTCCGCAGCTGCAATCTTAGCATTGAAAGCGTGAATGATCCCGTTCTGCTTGTTGTGAAAAAGAATAAACGGATTTTGGACAACCTAATCAGTTGGCTGGCTACAAACAATACAGTGGATGTTGGAGGAAAAATAGACTTGCCGCTCCTGCTTATTGACGATGAGGCCGATAATGCCTCGGTCAATACCAGAGATTCGGATGATGATCCAACAGCAATCAACGACTGTATTCGGCGCCTGCTCGGGCTGTTCAGCAAAACAACATATCTTGGGATCACTGCGACACCATTTGCCAATATTTTTATCGATCCCGATATCGGTGAGGATCTTTTTCCGGCAGATTTTATCTATGCATTATCAGTACCGTCACATTACATTGGTGCGGATCGGATGTTTGGAGATGATGATCGATCCTGCAGGCATATGATTGAGCGCATCAATTGTGAGGAGCTGGAGCTGTGCCTTCCGCCGAAGCATAAGAGCGGGGCCCACATTTCGAAACTTCCGTCAGATCTTTATGAGGCATGCAATTACTTTTTGCTGGTCAATGTCATCCGTGATGCACGGGGGGACCGCGGAGCGCATCGCTCCATGATGGTACATCTGAGTCTGTTTCGTTCGGTTCAGGCGCAGATTACGGATTTGTTGATGATATGGCTCAATCAAGTGCGGTCTGATCTCAGAAACTTTGCAAAGCTGCATGTTGATAAAGCGGAGAAGATTGCATCCATACACGAGCTTCACCTGGTGTGGGATAAATACAAGTTGTCGGATGCTGCCGGCATCTCGTGGGAGAAGCTGCTGAAGTCTTATTTATACAAAGCCATTGCACCGATTGATGTGCGGGAGGTGAATATGAATACAGGCGCGGCCAGTCTCGATTACTTCAACCACAAGAAGGACGGCCTGCGCGTGATTGCCGTCGGCGGCAACAGCCTGTCCAGAGGGTTGACCTTAGAGGGACTGTGCGTCACATACTTCCACAGAAATACGAGGATGTATGATACCCTGCTGCAGATGGGGCGCTGGTTCGGTTATCGTCCGAACTATGATGATCTGGTGAAGGTCTGGCTGACAGAGGAAATGATTGATTGGTACTGCCAGATCACGCGGGCGTCAGCAGAGCTGAAAGAAGAGATCACAAAAATGCGCAATGCGCATCAGACACCGCGTGATTTTGGTCTCAGAGTGCGGCAGGATCCGGGGGCTCTCATTGTCACCGCACGAAATAAAATGCGTACGGCCGAGGAGATTACCTGCCCTGTCACTGTATCTGGACAAATGTTGGAAACACCCCGGCTGAAGGCGTCCCCTAAGATACTCGAGGAAAACGAGCGTGTATTTAAAGCATTTGTCCGGGATCTGGCAAAACATGGAGAGCGTGTACTGGGGGAAGAGCGTACGCAGGGACATCTCTTCTGGCAGCATGTTCCGGGCTCTGTCATCGCACAACTGTTATGGGACTTTGACACGAATCCATGGCATCTTTCGTATAACGGACGTGCTTTGTCTGAGTTTGTTGCGGCGAACGCATGGAAGGACGGCTGGGATGTCGTTTTGTTCAATCGTGGTGAGGGATCAGCATACCCTGGCAGTTTGGTATGCGGCAGTGAGACACTTCAGCTCCCCTGTACGGAAAAGCGAAAAATACTTGCCGATCAGCGAATGCTGAGCATCACTGGAACCAAAGTCCGTGTTGGACAGGGTAGATGGACGCGCATTGGACTGAGTAAAGCACAGATTGTTTCTGTTGAGGAGCGATTTCGGAAAGAGAGCGGAAAAAAACATGTGCCCGATCGGGCATATTTAATTGAAGATCGTCCCCCTATCCTGATGCTGCATGTTTTGCAGGCAGAGTATGAGGGGGCGCCGAGTCCCGATCTTCCGGAGTTCTTGTTTGCCTTGGGCGTTGGTTTTCCACGGGCAAAGTATGCAACGACAACGGCAAAATATAAAGTGAATCGCATAGAGCTGCGTAGCTGGGCGGAAATATTGGATGAATTTGATGAAGAGGAGCAGGACTGATGGTGAGCTATGATGCTGCACTGAGAGATGCTTGGGACCGCATCGACTGCCATGACGGCGGCGCTCTGCTGATCCCGCTTCCACATCCTCTTGAGTGGCATGTTCGCTATGCGGGAGAAAATCAGAAATCTCTCGTTGCTGTCAGCGATATTGCCGCAGGAGAACTGCCTTCCTCCCGTGCGATTGAGGCCGCCTGCAGGCAGCGAAGAGACGGGCGGTATGCGCTGTCCTTCACTTTGCTGAACCGGACCGAAGAGGATGTTTTTATCGCGATGGCAGGAGATATGATCGCCTTTTCCAGTGATGCTGCATCGCCCGCAGAGGCTGTGCAGCGTGTCCTGCGCAGGTACGCTGCGTGGGTCAGGCTTTTCGAGCGCAGACAGAGCGGACTTTTGGGCATTCATGCGCAAAAGGGCCTCCTCGGAGAGCTGCTGTTTTTGAAAGAAGTGATTGAGGGCGGGCGTCCTGTGCAGGAAGCAGTTGCCGGATGGGCAGGACCGGACGGTGCTGATCAAGACTTTTTCTATGATGACGGATGGCATGAGGTGAAGGCGATAGGTGCTGCAGCAGCAGCGGTTAGCATCTCCTCCGTTGAACAGCTCGATCAAAGTCTGGATGGAGAGCTGGTCGTTTTTCGCATCGACGCCTGCGTTCCTCAGCACAGCAACGCAGTTACACTCTATCAGACCGTTTCTGTACTGGAAAAGATGATGAAAAACATTCCCTGCGTTGCAGAAACCTTTATTTTAAAGCTTGCCGGTGCGGGTTATATTCAGAGAGAAGAATACAATCAGCAGCACTTTGCTGTGACGGCACAAAAATGCTATGCTGTCACGTCAGACTTTCCGCGTATGAGGCGGTCAGATCTGCCGAAAGAAATCGTCAGTGCCGCATATCAGCTGGATCTTCCAAGTCTGGCGCCTTGGGAAAAATAAGGAGGGTATTTCATGGATGTGCTCGACTTTAAGAAGGAGTTTCTGTCTGAAGTAAAAGCCTCAGCGGCAGCCATTGGGGAAGGATCCAGTGCGGCTTTTGCAGATCATATGGCGCAGTATCTTATTGATGCGGAGGTTTTGCCGGACTTTACCCCCTCCTTTTATACGGGAAAATATGGGCGCAATAAATGCAGAGTTGACGGCTATGTGTATAATGAACTTGATCAGACCATGAATCTGGTCTTTGTGGATTATAACGGCAATGATACTGAGCGGAGATTGAAGCCTGCAGCTGCAGCGCATGATTTTGGACAACTCACCTTTTTTTTAAAAGCTGCATTTCAGACGAATCTGTATCAAGAGATCGAGATGAGCACACCGTGCTCCGATTTGATTGATTTTCTGCGGGTGAATGAAAAGAACATCCGAAAATATCGATTCTTCATCTTCACCGATGCAGATATGAGCAGTGCGCTTAAAAACATCGAGACTGAACCTTACGATGGGATCCCGACGGAGGGGCAGATTTGGGACATTGATCGCCTGTATAGGGTATGTTGCTCTGATCAGGGGCGCCAAGTCATTGAGATTGACTTTAGGGAGTACGGTATTGACGGCATTCCGTGCCTGGAGGCGAGCTCTGCCGCGACGGATCAGTATCGCAGTTATTTGGGCGTGATCTCCGGCAGCGTGCTTGCAGACATCTATGACAAATACGGCGCGCGGCTGCTTGAGGGGAATGTACGCTCCTTCCTCTCCACTAAGGTTGCAGTCAACAAAAAAATACGAGGCACTATTATCAACAGCCCGCAGATGTTTTTTGCATTCAACAACGGCATTTCTGCAACGGCCATGGAGGTTACTGTCGAGGATACGGAGTGCGGGCGCCTTATTACTGCGGTCAAGGATTTTCAAATCATCAACGGCGGACAGACGACAGCGTCTGTCTTTAATGCACGGCTTAAGGATAAGGCTCCCTTGGATAAGCTCTATGTTCAGATCAAACTGACAGAGGTCGGCGGGTCAACACAGGAAGAGACAGATGATTTGATCCGCAGCATCTCCAGAACTTCCAACAGTCAAAATAAAGTCAGCGATGCGGACTTTTTCGCCTCCCATCCGTTTCATAGGAGAATGGAGGCGATTTCTCGCCGTCTCCTTGCACCTGCCGTCGGCGGTGCGCAGTATGAGACGAAGTGGTTTTATGAAAGAGCCAGAGGGCAGTATCTGCAGGAGCAGATGAAGCTTACTCAGGCACAGAAAAATAAATTCCTGCTGCAGCATCCCAAAAAACAGCTGATTAAGAAGACCGATCTTGCAAAAGTTCAAAATACCTGGCGCGGACATCCGGATATTGTCAGCAAGGGAGCACAGACGAATTTCATCTCTTTTGCGGAATATATTGATGAGCAGTGGACAATAAATGATGCGCAGTTCAATGAGCGGTATTTTCAAAATACGGCGGCGCTCCTTCTGCTGTTTCAGTTTCTTGAGAGTTCTGTTTCAAAGCAGGCATGGTATCAGGGCGGCTACCGTGCGAACATTGTGTACTACACCGCTGCCCTGTTTCGCTTCCTGCTGCAGAGACAATTCTCCGGTGCGGATTTGAATCTGTCCCTTATTTGGAATCGCCAGCAGCTTCCTGCTCCGGTGGGGAGGACACTGATATCTTTAGCAGAGTTGGTGCATCTTAAGATCACATCGCGGGAAAGAGGATTGGCGAATGTTACCCAATGGTGCAAGAAGAAGGCCTGCTGGGAGGCCGTCAAGAAAATCGACTATGTCCTGCCGGGTGAATTGGAGGCTTTTCTTGTCAGCCCCGAAGACAAAAAAGCCGAACAGCGCTCTGCCAATAAGGAGCAAAAGGTTGATAACGGGATCAGTGCACAGGCCGAGGTGGTGCACTATTCCGGCAGTATGTGGACACGTCTGCGTGAATTTGCTGTTAAAAATAATATGGTGACAGCTGTTGATATAACGGCGCTTTCCATTGCTGAAAAAATACCGACGAAAATACCAAACGCATATCAAAGCAAGCGCCTTGTCGCGCTGCTGCATACAGCGGCGGAAGAGGGCTTCAACATCAAAGAATAGACGGAGACTGCAAAATATGTACAACGTTGTGGACCTGTTTGCCGGAGCAGGAGGCTTGAGTCTTGGATTCCAGCAGACGCACAGGTACTGCATAAAGGCGGCGTTTGAGCAAAATCCTGCAATGCAGGCGACCTATCGGAGGAATCACCCGAATACGGCTGTTTATGGAGATGTTCGATGTGCAGACTATGCTGCTCTGCAGGAGGAGCTTGGCCCCATTGATGTCGTCATCGGAGGTCCGCCATGTCAGGGGTTTTCCAATGCAAACCGTCAGAAGAACACAGCTGTCAGTCAGAATAATGCATTGGTCAAAGAGTACATCCGTGCAGTCCTTGAGATCCGCCCCAAGGCGTTCGTTATGGAAAATGTCAGCATGCTGAAGTCGGATGTGCACCGGTTTTTTTTGTCGCAGAAAGATCTCCCTTTAGTTGAGGCTGGGAGTCTGAAGCTCCAAGAATCGCATATACATCTGCTGGATGCAGAGTATATTTTTGAGGGAGTACTGGAGATCGTCCAAAATCCGCATGCGGTAAAAAAACTTTTGTGGATGAAGGAAGATTATCTCGTCTTAAATATTATTTACAAAGCATCAAAAAATGCGATGAAATTATCTGCTGCTTTGAAAAAGCATAAAAATAAGCTCCTTAACGCCGCCGTTCGTTATGAGAAGGATGGCGGTCAGATTGAAGCAGCAGGGCATCAGGCCTTTTTTGCAGTTAAGGAGTATTATGCGGGGGGCCTGGCGGAGGATGAGCTGCGTGACAGGATTGCGCCGGCGGTTATGTACCAGAGAAT
>JABZYJ010000067.1 GCA_015265235.1 Selenomonas sp.
GTTGACATTCTGCCCTGTGATATTCGTTGTACGCGCAATATCTGACTCCGCATCAATACGAACGGTTGTGGTCTTGGATGAGAGCAGTCCGCTTTCTTTGTACCGAATCCCGTAGTGATCCTCGGATATCTCCCGTCCTGCTGTGAGGGAGATATCATTTCCGGCGGAAAGGGAAGCTGTGCCGCTTTTGCTTTCGATGGTCGCAGCTCTGGCAGTAAGGTCATTTCCTGCGGTAATCGAAATGTTCCCATCTGCACGAATCTCTGCAGCGAGTTCCGTACCGCGCTTTGTACGAAGATAATTCTCCGCACTTACTGTCATATCCTTCTCGCTTTGGAGTTTCTTAGTGTCAAGGGAGATGTTCTCGCCCGCAGAGAGAAGGACACTGCCGTTTTTGCCGAGTGCGGCAAGTGTCGCTCCTGCAAGAGCAATGTTCTTTCCTGCGCTCACAACAAGAACGCCCTCATCGCCCTTGACGGCGATCCCGGCGGTCGTATTCAGTACATCCTGATGGGCAAGACGCTCGGTTGTGCTGCTTACATCAATATTGTTTTTTGCTTCAAGGACAACGGCTTTATCACCGATGACAGAACCTAGCACACGGATATCCCGCTCAGACTTCAGTCCGATCTTCTGTCCGCGAATCAGTCCCGTGTTTTCGATCTCGCCCGCATTGACGAGGATGTTCTCTCCATAGAGCGTGCCGGCGTTCTTCAGTGCATCTTTCGTCTCGACGATGATGTTTCGAGCTGAGATGAGACTGCCGCCTTTCGTGAGACGAAGTCCCTGCGTGTTCTTTGTGTAGAGGACGGGATAGACGGCACGTTCCTTTTTGCCGTTCACATAGACCTCACGCTCTTCGAGCCAGACCATATCCGAGGTGAGGGCGGCGATCTGTTCTTTGGAGAGCTTGATGCCGGGAGAGAGATTCATCTCCTTTGCATACGTAATACCCGCATCCATAAGTGCCCGGAATGCGGTTTCATCGTCGGTATAGCCGTCAAGATGGCGTTTTCCTGTTTGTTTTAGGATTTGGTCAGCGAGAAGCTGCTGTTCGTAGAACCCGTCGCCGATGCGTTTGGGGATTTTGTCGGGATCCCATTTGAGCCGCCGATACATGTAGTCCGAGGAGAGGAATTTCTTCCGGTCGGTAAAGGCGGGATCCGTTTCGACAAGATACGTTGCCGTGCTCTCAGGATGGACGCGGTAGAGTGCACTGAGGGAAATGTGTTCGGGAGATGGTGATTCTCCTGCGGAAGTGTCTGCCGTTTGTGCAGCGGAAGCAAGCCCGAAGGGGGAGAGGGTGTTTGCGATGTGCTGTCGCTGTTCGCGCTCGATGGTCTCAGTGGCGGCGTTTTCCTCCACGCAGAAGATTCCATTTACCAGAAGTAGCCTCGCAACAGACGCAGCAAAAAGGACGACCTTTCAGTCGCCCTAAGAAAGATGCCCTTCAATCATCAGTATGGGGCAGCAACACTCAAATCGTCACCGTTCCACTGTGTTCCATATCGATGGTCACTGTCGCAGTGGGAAATGTAATCTCGTAGACAATGAGTGCGTCACCGACCGCAGCAATTGTTTCGTCGTAGCCCGGAATCTTTGCTGTGAATCTATCGGCAAGGTCAAAGATACTGCGCTTGCTCTTTGCAGCAGTGCCGACGGCACGGACGTGTGCCGTTCCTCCGTCATGCGGGATCGTGGTGAACGAAACTGTATGGTTTGCATCGATTTCACCAACTTTTGCATTGTCTGGAAAGGTAGCGAAGTAGACGATTTTTTTCTCCTCTGCATAGACAAAATTCACAATGCGCACATGGGGCGTATTGTCCACCGATGTTGCAAGTGCGAGGTCTTGATGTGCTGCCATCAGGCGCAGAAATTCGTTACTCATGTTCATATCCATACTCCTTTTCTTTGTGTAATAGTTGTAGTATAGTATAAAAAGGTGTCAATTTGCGGCACCTTTATGGAGGATGTGTATGAATAAATCCGAGCGTCTGAACGATATGATACGTTATCTTTCGGGAAAGAACTCTTTTCGACTGCGTGATCTGATGGAGCGATACAGTATTTCGCGCAGCTCCGCTCTGCGCGATGTGCGTGCACTTGAGGAGTTGGGACTGCCAATTTTCACACGCGTAGGACGCGGCGGGTCATATGGGATTCTACCGAATCATCTACTTACGCCGATCCTTTTTACAGTAGATGAAATGTATGCGCTCTACGTTGCCATGCGTACGCTCGACTCATATCAGACCACACCGTTTCATCTGGATGTGGTGCATCTGCGGGAGAAATTTGAGGAGTGCGCCCCTCTCCACAGGACATCCCTGCATCGTATCGCGGATATTTTACGCCTTGATGTAACGAAGCACGCGAATGAGAGTGCATGTTTGCGGGATATTTTACAGTTTGCTGTAAAGGAGCAGCCCTGCGTGATTTATTATCAAAAGAAAGAACTGCGCCGCTATACAGTGCAGTTCTTCGAGATTCGCGCAGCGTATGGGCAGTGGTATGGGACGGCACACGATTTCGAGATGGGGCAGGCGCGTGTCTTTCGGTGTGACCGCATCACTGCGGTGGAGGAGTGTATGGATGTGGCGGGGATGCCTCTCTCGTCCTTTGCACGCCCCTCAGAGGAACTTTATCGCCGTGCAGATGCTCTCTCCTTTGTTGTCGAAATTACAGCAAAAGGACGAGATTTTTTTTTAAAGATCACTATCCATCCATGCGACTTGTGGAGGAGAACAATATGGCAGACTTCAAAAATAAAGTCGTTTATCAGATTTACCCCAAGTCGTTCAAGGACTCCAACGGCGACGGGATCGGGGATCTGCGCGGTGTGATAGATGCGCTGGATTATCTGGCGGATATGGGTGTGGACTACCTTTGGCTGACACCCTTTTTCGTCTCACCGCAAAAGGACAACGGCTATGATATCGCCGATTATCTGGCCATCGATCCGCATTTCGGCACGATGGATGACTTTGACGCGCTGGTCAAGGCCGCCGATGCCAAGGGGCTGAAAATCATGCTGGACATGGTGCTTTGCCACACCTCCGATCAGCACGCGTGGTTCCAGCGGGCCCTCGCGGGCGATGCGGATTACCAGCGCTACTACATTCTGCGTGACGGCTGCAATAAAACGTGCGCCGACGATCCGGGGGAGCCGCCGACCAATTGGCAATGCGCGTTTGGGGGCAGTGCCTGGCAGTGGGAGCCGCGCCTTGGCAAATGGTATCTGCATCTGCACGATGTGAGTCAGCCGGATTTGGATTGGACGAATCCGACCGTACGGGACGAGCTCGCCAAGGTGGTACGGTTTTGGAAGGAGCGCGGCGTCGCCGGATTCCGCTTTGATGTCATTAACCTCGTCGCCAAACCGGAGGTTTTTGCCGATGATACCCAGGGGCTGGGGCGACGGCTGTTCGCCGACGGGCCGCATATTCACGAATATTTGCAGGAGCTTGTCCGCAGCGCCGGCATCGGCGATATGGTGACGGTTGGCGAGATGGCGTCCACGGATCTCGAGAACTGCATCCACTATACCCGCCCTGCCAATCATGAGCTGTCCATGACGTTCAGTTTTCATCATCTGAAGGTCGATTACAAGGACGGCGACAAATGGGCCCTGATGCCGCCGGATATGATGCGGCTAAAGCAGCTCTTCGCTGCGTGGCAGACGGGCATGGCGAAGGCTGGCGGCTGGAATGCGCTCTTTTGGTGCAACCATGACCAGCCCCGCATCGTCTCGCGCCTCGGGGATGACAAGGAGTACCGTGAGGCGTCGGCCAAGATGCTGGCGGCCTGCATCCACCTGATGCGCGGTACGCCGTACATCTACCAAGGGGAAGAGCTGGGCATGACCAACGCGGGCTATACCTCCATCGCGGATTACCGGGACGTGGAGAGCCTGAACTATTACCGCATCCTGCGGGAGCAGGGCAAAACGGAGGCGGAGGCGCTGACGATCCTAACCGCGCGCTCCCGCGACAACGGACGTACGCCGATGCAGTGGTCCGCCGGGCCGTACGCAGGTTTTTCCACGAAAGAGCCATGGATTCCTCTGGCGAAAAATCATGCGACGATCCATGTGGAGGCGGCGCAGAGGGACGAGGATTCCATTCTGGCGTTTTATCGGCGCCTGATCCAGCTGCGCCACGAGATGCCCATCATTGCGGAGGGCGATATCCGATTTATCGAGGAGGACAATCCCGACGTGATCGCCTACGAGCGCACATGGCAAGGGGAGCAGCTGACGGTGCTCTGTAATTTCCGCCCCACCGACGTTCACCTACGCCATCTGTCTCTGCAGGATTTTGCCGACGCCCAGAAACTCCTCGGGAATTACCCCGGCCGGGAGGAATGCCTCCGTCCGTATGAGGTGTTGGCGCTATATCGCCAGGCGTAAAGCCCTCCCAATAGCCTGCTGATGCTGCATGCATCGGAGCAAAAACAGCCTTCTGTACCGACGCGGGCACAGAAGGCTGTTTTTATGTATACGTCGACAGATTGACCGAATCACTCCGATCCGACAATTCCAATCGAAGTGATGAAGCCCTTTTGGGCGGTGAAGGCAAGACCTATATGATACGGGTCACGGTAGACGAAGGTCTCTCTCCCATTTTCTGCTTTGCTGTAACGATACGGCTTGCCGTAAATGCGCAAAATCTTGCTCTGTGGGTCGCCGACGGTCACGCCTGCCGGCGTCGCAATGCCGTTCGGCGCATCCGTGTTGATGAACTCGGCACGATCCCCAATAAACATCACGCGAAAAGATGTCCCATAGGTATACGTATCTATCATGCCATTCCGCGCATCACTCCACTCCGGCTCTGTCCGCGTGGTCGGCGCACCATATATCTCCTCGACCTCCGCGCGCGTTGTCCCCGCCATAATACCGCCAAGTGCAATGTCCGAATAATTCAGAACGTGCCCATCTCGATGGATCTGGTTAATGCCCGCTGCCATAGAGATCCCTGACAGGGCGAACATGAAGACCGCCAACAGGATCAATCCCTTTTTCATCTCTCTCATCCTCCCCGTTCACTTACTGAGAAACCATCGATGCCAGTAGTATACCATAAAAATCATCAAAAAGGCGGCGGCTTTCATGGGACTACTGCACCGCTCGTACTCCATCCACCTCCAAATCGTCGCGTTTTTTATATCTTCGTCAAATGAAATATAAAAAATCGCATTTTTTTATATTTCAGGAGGAACGGATAACATGAAGTATGTCAAGCTAAGCGGCTCTCTGTCAGAGATTCCCTAGAATCTCCGCTCACAAGAACTTACGCCCCAAGGGACCCTGCCAATCGTTTTACCTCTTCCTGTGACAGTTCTGTTGCCTCAGCAATCTGAGAAAGCGTAAGCTTCCCCAGCGCGAGCAATGCCGTCGCCGTCCGACGCGCCGACTCGATACGACCTTCGGCGCGTCCCTCTTCCATCTTCTTTTCGCCAAATTTTTCCATCAGTTCACACATGGCATTGACCCCCTCTGCTTCTGCTTTAAAATAATCAGCTCGTTTCGCAAGTTCCGCATAGTTCATCTGCTCCGGACGCTCGCAGAAAAAGTCCTGCATCAGCCGCCCGAGCGGTGTGTCGTCTCGGTTCGCTCCGTTGACATAGAGGATATGCGCCCCATCATCGAATGGACGCTGCGTTTCTTGGACGATCCGCTCGACGTGATACAGCGGGCATCCTGCTTGATAGATGTCGTTTTCTGTGATGAAGATCACCCATGTCTCCGGGAGTGCCGCGAACTCCGCTCCTTTTGCCAGCGCGCGCGAGTCCATCATGCTGCTGTTGTATCGCGCCCGGCGCGCAGCTGCGCCTTCGTTTGCCCGCTGGACTTCGCAGTCGTAGAGTTTCCCCTCGCTGTCCTCTGCCAGCACATCGAAACGCACCCCGCGTCCGTAGAGATTGTCCGCACTCTGCTGCGTAACGACGCGCCGAACAACGAGATCGTCTCGATCAAAGAAGATGCGCAGCAGGAGCTGCATCCCTTCGGTATAGTTATCAAAGCATACGTTGAAAAATGTATCGTCGATCAGGCGGAGTTTTTGAATCAGTACACGGTACTCCGCAGGAATGTCCTTCTTGATGATGCTCACTGATTCGATCCCCTCCTCTTACGCTACTATCATAGTATGCACGGCGATAGCGGTTGTCAAGGAGGGAAATATACCCACCATCATAAAAAGAGCTTTCAAACGCCGAATCGGCTGAATGAAAGCTCTCGCTGCGTCGCCTGCACAAAGGCAGCGACAAATGAACGATCGGCGATTACTTGATCCGCTCGAGTACGGCGTAGTAGCCATCCGCACGTCGAAGGCCCTTGAGGGTATCGAGATAGTAGACCAGATGATAGACCCCCTCGGTACCCGTTGTTTCGATACTGAGGTATACGAGCAGCCCACTCACAAGGTAAGTGCCGGCTGGGCCATCATTGACCGCACCGAGCATGTATCCATTCGCCGAACGGGGAAAGAACGGAATGACCAAAGGCTGGCATGTATAGTTGTCGCCGATGAACACGCCCGTGTCATCCATCAGTGCGACGGCTTCGCCTTCTCCATAGGGGAGCACACAAAAGTGAACGAGACCCGAGGTAGGTTTTCCTCTGATGAGCATGGTGCTGATGTCAGCCCGCTCGGGGTTCTCCGGATGTTGTATCGTATGAAATCCGTATGGATCTGTCAGCAGGAATACGTGCCCCATCAGCTCCGAGAGCGGCGGTACGGCGTCCGTACGCACGGGCTCAGAGGAATAGTCCGCCCAGCGCATCGTGGCGCAGCGCTCGGGTGGATCGGCGCTCTGCACCCGTGCATAGATTGCTGCTGCGGCCCCCATGTATGCCTCTCGCCGCGCGGCACGTTCCGCCGCCGCGCGTTCCTCGATCTTTGCGCGTACTTCGTCGCAGACCGCACGAACCTCAGGTGTATCGTAGCGCGTGCCCCGCACCATCTTCAGATCTTCCGCCGCCGCATCGTACTCTCCGCGCTGATACCGGCTCATGCCGCGGACGAGCTCTGCCATGCCGGCGACACCGGCCTTGGTCAGCTCACGGGCGCTGCGACGATGGATGGCGGTGTTGGCATCACGCTCGGCGACCTCATAGTCGCCCAGTTTGTAACGGCAGTAGGCGCGCTCTGCGTAGCCGCCGACCCGCTCGTCGATGCGAATCACCTGTGTGTAGTGTTCGATCGCCGCCGTGTAGTCGCCCGCCTCGCGTTCTGCGTCCGCCTGCGCAAGCAGCCTCTGTGCACGTTCCTCATCGGCGGCGGTCACGCTGCGATACACCTTTTGGTTGGCCTGTACGGGAGCCATCACAGCGATGCTCCAAACACACGCAGCAGAGAGTGCTGCGGCGATGGTCGCTGTGTAGATTGTTTTCCGCGTCCTCATGTCCTCACCTCAGACGTGCCATGTATGTCGCGGGGATGTCCTTCGCGCTCGGATTTGCCTCGTGGTATGCCTTGTACTCCACGAAGGCATTCTCCGTGGCCCCCTGTGCGTCGAAGATGTCCCCCGCGACCTTATAGGCATAGGAGTCGACATCCTTTGCCGCGAGCGCCGTATTACAGTCGGCAAGCGCGCGCTCGTGGTCGCCCATATCACGATAGATGATCGCGCGTGAGACATAGCCGCCACCCCATGTGGGGGCTTTGGTGATGACTTCGTTGACGAGCGCCAGTGCGCCGTCATAGTCCTTGCGTGCGCTGAGTACTGTCGCCATCCCGCTCCGTGCCCGCAGGTTATTCGGATCGAGTGCGCTCGCCCGGCGGAACTCCTTTTCCGCGAAATCCGTGAGACCGAGTTTCATGTAGAGCTCGCCGTTGAGGGCCTTGTACGGCGCATCTTTGGTGTGCTCCGCCTGTGACCTCCGCAGCGCCGCGTTCTTTTGACTGCGCTCGAGCTCCGCCCTGAGGAATGTCGCGCGGGCGTTGGTCTTGCTGTCGTTTTCATAGGCGCGTTCCACCATCGTCTGGAACCGTGCACCAAGCCCCGCCTCTGCGCGCAGGGCATTCTTCAACGGCTGATAGACGGCGTTATCATCGAGGAAATCGATCCGCCCATCCTCCAACGTACGGAAATTCCAGTCCGTAACGAAGCGGTGGTCATGGAATCCCTTGGCAATGCCACCCGCGATCAGATACGCCATCTCCTCGGCGTCCTGTGCACCGTCCGGCTCAGCGATCAGCAGCAGCTCCTTGTCAAAGTAGACGTCGTTCACATTGCGTACCTCTGGGTGCCCAATGCCGTAGGCCGTGAGGAGCGCCGCCATATCTTTCAGCCGATTGCGCGTATCCGGGTGCTCGGCCGGTTCAAAGAAATCCGTGAATTGGTCACGGTGTTCCGTATAGTAGCTCATGCGCGCCATGGCGGCCGCCGGGCCACCGGGATTGAATCCCGCACTCGCCATGGTATAGAATCCATTGCGGTCGGCATCCTTCTCGTTCGGCACGTTAATGTTCTTGACCTTGAGGAATTTGATCCAGTCGTCCGTGAGCTCCGAGCCGACACCAAAGGTCGCACTGCTGAGGGCATTGCTGGCGAGATCCCCCGCAAAATCTGCGATGACCTGCTTTGCCGCCGCATTCGCGGTGTGCTGATTGTACCCGTGCGTCATCTCATGACCGAGGATGGCGGCGACTTCGTCGCGGTTGTAGCCGCACGCCGTGACAAGGCCGTCATTCATGCAGATGAAATCGGTGAAATTGCAGTACGCGTTGAATTCGTTGTTCGGAACGACCTTCAGGCGAAAGGGAAGAGAGTCGTTGCGCAGGACATAGTCTCCCTTTTCGAGGAGGACGGCAAATACATCCTCCGTGACCCTCACCGCCTCTGGGTCTACCTCGCGCGCGGCATCACCCAGCTCCTTCTTATACAGCTCGTCCTGCAGGACAGGATTGTCGCCCGCATCCAGATATCCCGCGCGGACGGCAGACGATTTGCTCGCTGCATTGGCCGCACCGCCGAGAATGTCCCCCAGCCCAATGAATGCCTCGGCGCGCGGCACGCCCAGAGGTGCGCCCGACAGGAGCGCCGCTGCCGCTGCGACGGCCGCCATCCGTTGCCATCTCTTTCGTAACATCTGTTGTCCCTTTTTCATCACACACCATTCCCTTTCTGGTCGCCCCACATTTCCTATTTTGTTATAATCTGTCATCTAATATTATCATTTATCTTTTTCCTTTTCAAGGAACTACGAACAAAATGCAGGGCTTTCGCGCCGCACGTCGAATTCATACCATAATATAGGAAAGAGGAGGCCGTGCCATGTCCATCGTTGCCGCATACGCCCTGCCGCACCCGCCGCTCCTGCTGCCGGAGGTGGGGCAGGGCGAGGAGCGAAAGCTCCAGCTGACGCAGAACGCCTACGAGCGCGCGATGAAGGAGGCGGCAGAGCTCACGCCCGAGACGGTGATCGTCGCGAGCCCGCACACGGTGATGTACGCGGACTACTTCCACATCGCGCCGGGCGAGATGGCGTCGGGGGACTTCGCCGCGTTCGGTGCGCCCGATCTGCGCGTCATGGCGGACTACGATGAGCCCTTTGCCAAGGAGCTCGCAAAGGCGGCGGCCGCCGAAGGGATCGCAGCGGGCGGCGTTGGCGGGCGAAATGCCGCACTCGATCACGGGGTGATGGTGCCGCTCTCCTTCCTTGAGGCGCACACGGCGGACTTTCGTCTCGTGCGCGTCGGCGTCTCGGGGCTCTCACCCAAGGAGCACTATGTGTTCGGCCGGTGCATCGCCCGCGTGGCGGAGGAGCTCGGACGGCGGGCGGTCTTTTTCGCGAGCGGCGATCTCTCCCACCGCCTGACGCCCGACGCACCGCGCGGCTTTGCGCCCGAGGGGCCGCGGTTTGACAAGGCGTGCATGAAGTATCTGGAGGAGGGCGATTTCCTAAAGCTCCTGCGCATGGAGCCCGCCCTCTATCAGCCGGCGGCGGAGTGCGCCCTGCGCGGGCTGTGGATGCTGGCGGGTGTGCTCGACGCACGCGCACTGAAGATCAAAAAACTCTCCTATCAGGGGACGACGGGCGTCGGTTACGGGCTCGTGTCGTTCAAGGTGACGCGCGAGGATCCGCGCCGCAGCTTCGTGGAGCGGTATGAGATGCTGGAGCGGCGCGCCCGCGAGGAACGCCGCGCGGCAGAGGACGACTATGTGCGGCTCGCCCGCCGCGCCGTGGAGACGATCGTCCGCACGGGGAAACTGCCGCCCATGCCCGCAGAGCTCCCGGAGGAGATGATGGGGCGCGCGGGGGTCTACGTGACGCTCACGCGGGACGGCACGCCGCGCGGGACGTACGGCACGTTCGAGCCGTCGGCAAAGAGTATCGCCGACGAGATCACGCGCAATGCCGCGCACGCCGCACGAAACGACACTCACGTCGCCCCCGTGACAGAGGAGGAGCTGGACGCGCTCGACATCACGGTCGACGTGCTCAGCGAG
>JABZYJ010000068.1 GCA_015265235.1 Selenomonas sp.
GATGAGATGTTCGACTTCCTCGCCGAGATCATCGACGAGGCAATCGAGGGCGACCACGAGACCAAGTATCTGCTCGGCCACACCTTCTCCTTCCCCTCGGAGCAGACGAACCTCTGCAACGCGCGGCTCATCACATGGACGAAGGAGTTCGCCACGAAGGGCGTCGAGGGCAAGGTCGTAAACGATCTCCTCGAGGATGCACTCATGCGGCGCGGCATGAAGAACGTCGTGCCCGTCGCCGTCATCAACGACACGGTTGCCGTGCTCCTCGCGGCGGCGTACAAGCGCGAGCACACCTACATCGGCTCGATCTACGCCACGGGGCAGAACACCTGCTACTTCGAGAACTTCGCGGACGGCAGCGAGAAGCCAATGGTCATCAACATGGAGTCGGGCGGATTCAACCGCCTCCCCTTCTCGAAATACGATGATGCCATCGACGCCTGCTCTGAGCAGCCCGGTGCACAGCGACTCGAAAAGATGGTATCGGGACGCTACCTCGGGATGCTCTACGGCTCGGCACTCGCCGATCTCCTCGGGGAGGAGGGAGCCTCGTATCCCTTCACGAGCATCGAGCTCTCTGCCATCGTGGCAGATGCCTTCCTCGACCGCCACGCCGCGGGCGCGATCATCGAGGCCAAGACGGGCATGACCTTTTCCGCCGCCGACCGTGCCCTCATGCAGGATCTCGCAGGGACGGTGATCCAGCGCTCCGCGCACATCGTCGCCGCGACCTATGCGGGCATCATCCGTCACCGCGCGGGTGAGACAAAGGCAGAGAACCAGTTCATCGCCGTGGATGGCTCGGTCTACGAGAAGGTGCCCCTCGTCGCGCACCATCTGCGCGGCGCACTCGATAAGCTCCTCCTCGACGAGGCGGTCAACATCCAGATCATTCTCGAAAACGCCGGCTCCGCCCTCGGCGCAGCACTCGCCGCCGCCATGACGGAACAGAGCTGAGAGACTAACAAATCACCCGAATATATAGAAGCGCCCCGCAGGTCAGCCCTGCGGGGCGTTTTCGTCGTTTTTTATTGATCCGTGCTTCCCTAGTCCGCATCCACCCACAGGTGATGTGCACCACAGTGCAGACACTGAAAGAGATAGCCGCAGAGCGCACCGTCCTTCACGAGGACATCGCGAATATCCGCATATTCATCCCGCGCCTCGTATTCATCAATGACAGCGTCGGCAATCCCCATCTCCTCAAGCTCCTTCGTGCCGACCGTGCCGAGGTAGGCACAAAAATCGTCACAGCACGTCAGCCAGTGCTCGCCCTGCCAGCTGCAGTAGCCCGGTGTCCGCTGAAAGAGCTCCTTGATCTTCTCCGGGTCAGTCACGCCGGGCTCCGCATCCTGAACGAAATCCCCGTGGAATTTCGCGGCGGCGGCACCGCTTGCCACACAGTTGAGGCAGATGCAGTTGACATCTTCACGGCAGTACATCAAATCAATGTACGCATCCACTTCCTGTCCACAGCATTCGCAGACGCCATGCTGAAAGCTGACCTCATCCCCCTCGTACAGATGCGGATGATACTTAAACGTCGGCAGTCCTGTGGTATCCGGCATGGATGACACGCTCCTTTACAGATAGATCGTCTCGAGCAGATGCGTGCCCGTCGCCGTCTTGAATACGTGATCGCGGAAGTTGCGTATCGCCGCAGCCCCCATGTGGCTCTCGTCGGCGTTGACGAGGAAGTCCGCCTCAAGGAGGATCTGATAGTCGCGTCCGTCCACATCGTTATACGTATGGTGGTGGCTGACGAGGTAGACGAGGCGCTCCGCCATCCCCGCAGGGAGGTCGATGTCCTTGAGGAACTCCTCCGTCAGAGGGCCGCCCTCCTCCTCCTGATGATTGCCGTTCGTATTGCCGTATTTCTCACGGCAGAGCGGGCAGGCGATGTCGTGCAGAATCGCGGCGATCTCCACGGTCTCCTGCTCCGTCGGCGTGAGATTCTCCGCGACGCCGATCGTGCGGGCAAAGGCATAGACCTTCATAAAGTGTGCTATATCGTGCAGATTGCCCTCCGAATAGGCAATCATCTTCTGCATAACGTCGTTTACTGTCTTGTTCCCCATGTCATATATCTCCCATAAATCCGAACGCCGTGCGTCCCATACGCACGGCGTTACACCAGCTTGAAATACTTCAGCTGCCGATAGAGTGAGTAGATCGCGGCCGGAAAGCCGAGGAGGATGCCCGTGATGGTGCAGACGCGCCCCGTCCCGAGAAAATCATCGGCGCATTGTCCGAGAAAGAGGAAGATGCCGAGAAAGACGACAAAATAGATGCCGACCCCCGAGAGCAGCCCAAAGGCGCGCATGGCATCTGCCATCCCCGACGGCATTGGCTTCTTTTCCTGCATCGGCGTCCCCTCCTCTCTCACACCGAGCCGTCACGCGCCGCGAAAGGGCTCCGGCGGCGTGTGGATGTGTCCCGCATGATAGAGAATCGCCTCGATGATGCGGCGTGCCGCCTCCCCATCGCCGTATGGATTGACCGCCTCCGCCATTGCCGCGTACGCCGCCTGATCGGTGAGGAGACGCTTGGTCTCGGCGTAGACGCGCTCCTGTGCCGTGCCGATGAGATGCACCGTGCCCGCCGTCACCGCCTCGGGGCGCTCCGTCGTGTCGCGCAGGACGAGGACAGGCTTGCCGAGCGCAGGTGCCTCCTCCTGAATCCCGCCCGAGTCCGTGAGCACGATGTCCACGCGTGCCATGAGATTGGCGAACGGCTCGTACTCCAGCGGGTCGATGAGGTGGACGTGTGCCAGCCCACCCAGCTCCTCACGCACAATCTCACGTACCTTCGGATTGCGGTGTACGGGGAAGATGACCTCCACGTCCCCCATCTCGTCCACGATGTCGTGAATGGCGCGGTAGACGTGGCGCATCGGCTCGCCGAGGTTCTCGCGGCGATGCGTCGTCACGAGGAGGACGCGGTGGTGCTCAAAGTCCACCTGCGAAAGCTCCGGCGGGAGGACGTAGTCAGGGCGTACGGTATGATGCAGCGCGTCGATGACGGTATTGCCCGTGACGAAGATGCGCCGCTCGGGCACGCCCTCTGCCGCTAGATTATCGTGTGCCGTCGGTGTCGGGGCAAAGTGCAGGGTCGCGATGCCGCCCGTCAGGCGGCGGTTCATCTCCTCGGGGAACGGGGAGTAGATGTCGTGCGTCCGCAGTCCCGCCTCAACGTGTCCGACGGGGATCTGATGATAGAACGCGGCGAGTGCCCCCGCAAATGTCGTCGTCGTATCGCCGTGGACGAGGACGAGGTCGGGGCGATCCTTCTGGAACACCTCGTTGATGCCCTGCATGGCGCGCGTGGTGATGTCAAAGAGTGTCTGCCCCGCCGCCATGATGTTGAGATCGTAGTCGGGAACGATGTGAAAGAGATGGAGCACCTGATCGAGCATCTCCCGATGCTGTGCCGTCACGAGCGTCTGTGTCTCAATCTCCTCTGGATGGCGCGCCAGCTCCATGACGACGGGCGCCATCTTGATCGCCTCCGGGCGCGTCCCAAAGATCGACATGACTTTGATTTTGCCGGTCATTCTCCTCTGCTCCTCTCTGCGAATAGCAGCACGTATATAAAATGTCGTATGTGTCCCCCGTGAACACCTCGCTCCGCATGTGAGCGCGGGGTAGGCTACTTCTGCGGAACATCCATGCCGAGGATGCCCAGCTTGCGCGCGCCGACGAATACCGCCGCCGCGACGAGCAGTATGATGAGTGCCGCCGCTTGGATGCTGACCGCCGTCAGAGCGAGTGCACATAGGCCGAACAGCGCGCTGACGACGTACATGAGCAGTACCGCCTGTTTCTGACTGAAACCATGTGCGAGAAGGCGGTGGTGCAGATGTCCCTTGTCCGGCTTAAAAATCGGGCGGTGATTGCGCGCGCGCCGCACAATGGCAAACGTTGTGTCAAGGATCGGCAGGCCGAGCGCGAGAATCGGCACGATGAGGGCGATGGTCGCCGCGCTCTTGACCGCACCGACGACGGAGATGCCCGCGAGCATGAAGCCGAGGAACATACTCCCCGTGTCGCCCATAAAGATGCGCGCAGGGTTGAAGTTGTAGTAGAGGAAGCCCATCGCAGCCCCCGCTAGGGCAATGGTGACCATGGCGACGGGCGGGATGCCCTCCTCCATGGCGACGAGGAAGATCGTCAGCGCCGCGATGGAGGACACCCCCGCCGCCAGCCCATCCAGTCCGTCGATGAGGTTGACGGTATTCGTCAGCCCAACGATCCAGAAAATCGTCGCCGGAATCGCAAGGAACTCAAGGTAGATATAGTCGCCGAGCGGGTCGGTGATGACGTCGATGCGTACATCGAATCCGATGACGACCACGGCTGCCGCAATGATCTGCCCGAGCAGCTTCACCTTTGCCGGCAGGTCGCAGTAGTCGTCGATGATGCCGATGGCGACGATGATCGTGCCGCCGACCAAGAGTCCGATGAGACTTGTCATGTACTCGGGCGTGAGGTCGACGAAGGTGAGCTGGACGAGAATCGACACCATGAACGCCGCATAGATGCCGATGCCGCCGATGCGCGGGATGGGGCGCACGTGCACCTTGCGCGCGTCGGGCTTGTCGAGTGCCCCCGTGCGGCGCGCAAAGGCGATCACAGCGGGGGTCAGCAGGAGTGCCACGCCAAGCGCGACCAGAAAGGCTAAGACATTATCGGGCATGAATGATTGCTCTCCTTAAAGATGTATATAGTTTCATCTTACTTTAGGAAGTACTGATAAAATAAAGTCCGTCGAATTGGTGCAGATTTTTTGTCCTGTCAAGGAGACAAACCGGACGCATAGCAGAGGCTATGTGGAGGATTTGTCGACACAGACAGGGCGAAAAAGATGTGCTAAGACGGCGGTGCTGAGTTTATCAGTACTTCCCTAATTGCGACACTTCTGTCAAATATCGCTGTGCGAGTATCACGGCGACGAAATCGTCTACCGGCACGGGCGGCACGAGCATCCCACGCGGTATGAGCCGCCGCCAGCCGCGCGGCGGGTGCGCCGTCCAGTAGGCCGCCTTTGCCGCGTCCGTCGTACGATACTCATCGACGAGGGTGACCTCCGTGCCGAGTTCCTCAATGCAGGCCCTTGCCGCCGCACTCGTCGTCCCGTTGCCCATGATCACCGTCGGTGCGTAGGTATGGATGAGATGCGCCGCCGTCGCTGCGAGCTGCGCCGTCGGCACGACCTCCTGCAGGAGCACTGTGCCGTCCGCCGCGAGGACAGCGACGCCGCATTTCTCGCGCCCGGGGTCAACGGCGAGAACTGCGCCGCTCAACTGCCGCTCTCACTTTCGATCTTGAAGCGCAGGCGCAAGGGGCCCATCGCATCCGTATCGGCCGCCGCATAGGCGGAGAGGACGACGTTCCCCGTATGCGCCATCAGTTCCTGCACGAGGCCATAGAACTCCGCACCCTCGATCACGCCGACCGTCCCGCGGATCGGATCGGGGAGAATCCCCTTTGCCGACGCCGCCTCGTTCACATCGCGCAGGAAGGAGACGACAGCCTGCTCCGCGACTGGCCCCTGTCCCTCCGGTGCGTAGACACGCGCGGCGATCAGCTCACCGCCGCGGTAGATGATGCGGTTCGGATACAGCTGGATGGTCGCGCGGATCTCGTCGCCGCGCACGAGATTGCCCGCCGCGACGATGCGCACGACCATGTCCACGGGGCTGTTCATGATGGTCTGAACCGCCGACTCATACTCCGGCCCGTAGATCCATATATCCTGATCCGTGTGGTTCTCGCCGAGGCGTGTCGAGGCGTTGCGCGTGCCGAGCTGTGCAATGCCCTCCAGCCCGCGCTCTACCTCGTCACGCGTCAGCCCCGCAGGAATCGTTCCGCTCGCGATGATCTCCCCCGCCTGATAGACGATGTTGCCCTCGCGCAGGTTCACGATGTTCTCACGCAGGACATTGGCACGCACGCCGAGCTCGTCGATGTCCGTCAGGAGCTTGGCGTTCTCGCCCGAGAGACGGCCATTGAGTGAGATCAGCCCTTCCTTTTCCATCGTGAGCGCACGGTTGCCCGCCGAGAGGCGATCCGACTCTGCGCGCAGATCGTCCTGCTCACTGCGCAGTCCCGCGATCTCCTCCTCGGACTTCGCGAGTTCCGCATCCGCCTGCTGCTTTGCATCCTCCGCCGAGGTGAGTGCCGACGCCGTCGCATCGAGTGCCGCACGCGTATCCGCGATCATGGCGTTCAGCCGATCCATGCCAAAGAGCGCTGTCCGTACATTCTCCGATGCTGCCGCGAGGATGCCGAAGGTCACCGTCGTGATGCAGACGCCCGTAAAGATCGTGACGACCACCGCCGTATGGCGCGGGCGCAGCCCAAAGAGCGTGAGTTTTTTCTTTCCGATGCGCGTGCCGAGGCGGTCACCGATGACGGCGATGACGCCGCCGACGACAGCGAGCACGAGAATCAGCGTAACACCGTACATGACATCACCTCCTTCATGCGTCAGAGAAAAGCGGCAACGAAGCTCAGCGCGATGCGCGCCGCAGGAGGATGATGCCCGCGATGATGCCGACGATGTTCGGAATCCATACGGCAAGCATCGGCGGAAGCACCTCGCCGCGTGCAAAAGCATTTCCCATGGTCATCAGTGCGTAGTAGATAAAGATGATGATGACGCTCATCGCAAACCCTGCCGAGGACGAGTTGCGCGTCGGCTGGAGCCCGAGCGGCACGCCGATCAGTGTAAAGATCAGGCTCGCCATGGGGACGGAGACACGCTGATAGAGCTCCGCCTCGAGCTTGCTCGTGTTGACGTACTGCGTCTGCATGAGCGCGATCTGATGGCGCAGCTCGCGCATCGTCATTTCCTCGGGGGCTTTCTGCTCGCGGATAATCTGGCGCGGATCCTTCTCCACAGGGAGCACCTGCGTCTCAAAACGCATCCGCCGCTCGAGATGCTCGTCCGCGATGTCATAGACATCCCCCTTGTGCATGATCCACTCGCTGCCCGTCCACTCGGCGTACTCGGCGTTCTCGACGTGCGAGACCTTGCCGTCCGCGCCGAAAATCTGCAGGCTGACCCCCGTCAACTGCTGCTGTTCGGCATTGTAGGAGCGCGCGTAGACGAGGCGCTTGATCTTGCCGCCCTCGATCTCCTTGATGATGACGTGCTCCTGCGACTTCATGCCCGAGTTGCCCTCGATCTCGTAGTAGATCACGTTGCGATACGCCGTATTCGCGCGCGGGACGACGTGCTCGTTGAAGAGGATCGCACCGACGCTCACGAGAAAGCCAAGCAGAATCGCGGGCGCAGCAATACGGCCGAAGCCGATGCCGCAGGACTTCATGGCCGTGATCTCGCTCGACGAGGAGAGCCGGCCAAATGTCAGAAGGCTCGCGAGGAGCATCGACATCGGGAACGTCCACATGACGACCCCGGGCAGACTGAACACGAATATCTTTATGACGGACGGCAGGGATGCCCCGTAGTCCGTGATGTACTGTGCAATGCGAAAAAGCGTGCCCGAGCCGATGAAAACTGCCGAGAACGCACAGATGGCAAAGAGAAAGGACAGAAAGACCTCACGAAATATATACTTGTCAAGAATACGGATTTTCAGATGCATACGCCCCCCTTCGCTGATGCAGAATTGCATCCTATTTATTCTATCATTTTCGAGCGTCCTTGACAAGGAGACAAAAGAGGGACTGCCGCTCGTGCAGCAGTCCCATATTGCGCTGAATCAAAGTGCCCAGCTGACCTGTATATTCCCCGTCATGCCGCGCCGCGTTCCCTGCCAGCCCGCCATGTGGATGTGCCAAGATAGACGGCTGTCCGGCGGGATAAAGCGATAGCCCAGCTCGACCATCGTACTGCCGCCGCGCAGGGCGGGGCTATCGGTGGCAAGCCCCTGGACGGATGCTGCCCCCTCACCATCAAACTCGTACTCGTATGCAAGACCCGCATAGATCTCCTTGCTCGTATCCTCGCGGTGCAAGAAGGTGAATCCGGCTCTCATGCGATGCGACGCAACCGCATCGAAATCGTAGGTTTCGCCCGTATTGAGCTCCGGGCTTGTACCATCCTGCCGTGAATAGAAGTAACGCAGGTAGGTGTTCAGCGTATCGCCCGTATGGAGCAGCCGTGTCTTTCCGATGCCGATATGCGCCGCATAGTAGGCATTTCCACTGTCGTAGGTCGAGACCGTCCCGGCAGCGATCGTGCCCGTGTAGTCGCTGCGCACTCTGCCGCCGTGGAGTGCCGCCTCCAGCCAGTGTCCATCGGGGCGTTCGATGCGCCCCATGAGCCCCGCGCCGAGGTAGCTGATCTTGCCGCTGCCGTGCGTGCCGTCGTCGAGATAGGTATGGTAGGTGCCCCTGCCGTACTCCACGAAGGGGGTAAAGAGCGTCTTGGCTGCCCTGAGCTTCCCCTCCTTTGCCCAGCCGACGCTGAGATTGTAGCCCGTCGTCGTAACGTAGGAGCCAGTCTCTACACGCATCGTACCCTGACTCATCGCCGCCCAGAGCTGATAGCCGCGCTTTTCGTCGTCCTCCGCCGCACCGCCTTCCTTCGCCGCCGAGGAAATCCCCGACGCCGCCAGTAGGTCGGCCCCGCGATTGATGAAGTCCGTCGCCCCACAGCGCGGTTCGGCAAAGGACTTGCTGCCGCTGTTGACCGTCGCACGCAGCACCCGCGCCACCAGCTCATCCGTGCCCTGACGCATGAGCTCGAAGTCATAGAGGATGGAGACGCCCTGCATGCCCGTGACGATATTCGCCTGCGTCGCCCCGGCGATGGTGAGCGTACCGCCCGGCGCGAGCTTCATGAGATGGATCGTATCGCTGTTCCTGAGCCGCCGCGCGTGCCCCGCGATGCCAAAACCGACGTCGAGTGTCGCGACGTTCTTCGCAGCGACGCCGAGCTGCAGCATCGGCGGCATCGACCCGTCAACATTCTCATCCAGATAGAAATGGAGCTTCTGGATATTGGAAAAGTCATGAATCCGATTCGTCGGACGCGCCGCACTGTAGTGGAGAGCGAGGACGTTGTCCGTGCTGCCCGCCGTACCGCCGATCACGTCGCCCGTGACCGCCGCCCCCTGCAGGTGGATCGCGTTGTCCGTCGTCACCGTGCCGCTTCCGCCCATGACATTCCCCGTGATGGCAGCATTCGTGATATACACCTTATTGTGCGAGGCAGAGCCGCCCGTCGAGCTGCCGCCCGTGACACTGCCCGCATTGACCATGACGCGCACCGTGTTGCTGTCCGCATCGCCGCTGAGCGCACGGCCGCCCGTCACATTGCCCGCGAGCGTTCCGCCCGTAATTTCCACGGTATTCTCGCCCGCATCGCCCGTGCCGCCCGTAAAACCGCCGAAGACATCTCCTGTGATCGCGCCGCCCTTGATGGTGACACTGCTCTTTGCAGCCTTGCCCGACGCACCCGCATCGAGAACGGCACTGCCGTAGATATTGCCCGTCACCGTGCCGCCCGCGATCTCTGCCGTATTCTTCTTTGCCGCGCCGTCCTTCACCGTGACCTTGGCGCCGTAGACATCGCCCGTAATGGCAGGCGGCAGAGCAGACGGATTCGCTGCATCTGCTGCAATGACAAGCGCATTGCTCTCGGCATCGCCCGTCGTGAGCGGATTGCCCGCCGCATCGTACAGATGATTCTCGACATAGCCGCCATAGGCATGAGTAAGAGACCCACCCGTGACGGTGAGCTTGTTCTGCTCGACCTTGTTGCCGACGCCCGTGCGCCCCGCCCATGCGGCAGGATTCGTCCCATCCGACGCCTGATAGACGGCAGACTGATTGTTGCGGAAACGAAAGCCGTTCACATAGACATCCTGCGTCGCCGTCACACCGTGGCTGTCCGTATCGGTGACATACTCAAAGTCGCCGCTCGTGCGCCGCTTCTCCTTGATGGGCGTGTACGTATCGACGCCGTTCTTCATGAAGCTGATGCCGCTCGTGTTGTGCATGAGCGTGACCAGCCGCTCTTTATAGGAGCTCGGCGTAAATGACGAGGGAAATGTGACATCCACCTTCGCCCAGTCGAGCCCGCCCGTCTGCAC
>JABZYJ010000069.1 GCA_015265235.1 Selenomonas sp.
GAACAGCCCTCGCTCCTGCATGACGGCACGATAGACGTCCTCCTTCACACGATAGGAATCACTGTTCTCGCCTCGGACAAAGAGAATGCGCTCGTGTCCATAGTCAAATAGATGTTCGAGTGCCGCACGGGCTCCGCCGCGCTGATCGCTCGTCACATACGATATGCCCGGAATTTCCCGCGCGCTGTTGATAAAGACCATGGGAAGCCGCGCCGCCGTCGTCTCGTAGAACTTCGTCGCCGCCGTCTCCGTGTTCGGGCTGACGACGATCACCCCCGAGACATTGCGCGTAATGAAGTCCCGCACGCACGCCTCCTCGCGCTGAGGATCGTTCTGCGCACAGGCGAGCAGCAGCGAGTAGGAACTCTGCCGCAGATGCTCCTCCACCCCGTCCAGCACCTCGGCAAAGAACATATTATCGAAGCCCGGTACGACGACGCCGATGCTTGAGGAACGCTGCGTGTTCAGCTCACGCGCCTGAAGGTTCGGCACGTATTCCAGCTTTGCAATCGCGCGTTCCACCTTCTCGCGCGTCTTCTCGCGCACGGGATAGCTGCCGTTCACCACGCGGGAGACCGTCGCCACCGAGACGCCCGCCTCCCGCGCCACATCGATAATCGTCGCCTTCATTCCATCCCTCCCGCTGTATCTCCTAGGGAATCGTTGATAAAATTATGAATTCTGCTCCTATCGCGATGCGAAGATGCACCCACGCAGAATTATACCTGCTCCACGCTCTCAATCCAGCGATCAAACGCCGCCATCCCCTCGGGCGTCCGCTTAAAGACGCCGGCGTGAACGAGCACCTCGAGGAACACCGCACCGATCTCATCGCGCAGAATCCCATCCACATTCTCCGCCGTCCCCGACGGGTGCGCCGCGCGCACCTTGCGGTACCAGTCCGCGTGCTTCGCGATATCCGCCCTGTCCGCAATATCCGCCGTCCCTGCGAGCAGCGCCGTACGCACCGCATCCATCTCATCGCGCAGGCGTGCGGGCAGAATGGCGAGCCCGAGCACCTCAATGAGGCCGATGTTCTCCTTCTTGATGTGATGCACCTCGGCGTGCGGGTGAAAGAGCCCGAGTGGATGCTCTGCCGTCGTCCGATTGTTGCGGAACACGAGATCGAACTCAAAGTCCTCGCCGCGCCGCCGCGCAATCGGGGTAATCGTATTGTGCGGCGTGCCGTCCGTCTCCGCGAGAATCTCCACCGACGCATCGCTGTAGACGCGCCATGCCGCAAGGATCTTCTCCGCGAGGTCGATGAGCGCATCCGCATCCGGTGAGGTGAGCCGCAGGGTCGACATCGGCCACTTGACGCGTCCCGCACGCACCGTCGGATAGTTCTTGAACGCGTACTCCTTCTCCGTCGCCGCACGCTCCATCGCGAACGTATAGCGTCCGCCCTGATAGTGATCGTGCGAGAGAATCGAGCCGCCCACAATCGGCAGATCGGCATTTGAGCCGGCAAAGTAATGCGGGAACAGCCGTAGGAAACACGCCAGATTCTCAAATGTATGGCGTGAAATCTGCATCGGCACATGATCGCCGTTCAGGATGATGCAGTGCTCGTTGTAGTAGGTATAGGGCGAGTACTGGAGGAACCACTGCGCTCCGCACAGATCGAGCGGGATGAGGCGGTGCGTCTCGCGCGCGGGATGGTTCGTCCGCCCCGCATAGCCCTCGTTCTCACGGCAGAGCAGACATTTCGGATAGGAGGACGCCTTCGCGAGTTTCGCCTTTGCGATGTCGCGCGGATCCTTCTCGGGCTTCGAGAGATTGATCGTCACATCGAGATCACCGTACTCCGTCGCCGTCTTCCACGCGATGTTCCGATCAATGCGCGTCTTGCGGATGTAGTTCGATGCAATGCTCAGACGGTAGTACCAGTCCGTTGCCTCCTGCGGCGATGCCGCATAATGCGCGCGGAACTCCCGCACGACCTCCGAGGGACGCGGCATCACACAGTCCATGATGCGCGTATCGAACAGGTCGCGCTCGTTCACCGTATTTTCGATCAAGCCGCGTGCCGCCGCATCGTCAAGCATCTCCTCGAGCACGGGCGTCGCCGTCTCAAGCGTCTCATCGACGGCGTGCGGCACATACTCCTCCACGCCGAGCACGTCGATCAGGCGGTTCGCGGCGTACACCTCATCGTCAGGGGCGATCAGCCCCTTTTGCCGCGCAAAATGCAGGAGGCGGCTGATGCTGCGCTGTATGTCACTCATGACAGTCCTCCCTCAGTCCCCATAGCCGTTCGGATGCTTCTCGTGCCACGTCCACGCCGTGCCGATGACCTGCTCCACGTCCGTAAACTGCGGATTCCAGCCGAGCACCGTGCGTGCCTTCTCGCTCGATGCGATCAGCTGTGCCGGATCGCCCGCGCGGCGTGCACCGATCTCCACCTTGATCGAGCGCCCCGTCGCCTTCTGCGCGGCAGCGATCATCTCCTTGACCGAGAACCCCTGCCCGTTGCCGAGGTTGAAGATATTGCTCTCGCCGCCCTGCCGCAGATAGTCCAGCGCGCGCACATGTGCATCCGCGAGATCGACCACGTGGATGTAGTCACGCAGGCACGTTCCGTCGGGCGTCGGATAGTCCTCGCCAAAGACCGTGATATGGTCGCGCTTTCCGAGTGGCACCTGCAGAATGAGCGGGATGAGATGCGTCTCCGTCGCGTGATCCTCACCGATCGAGCCGTCGGGGAGTGCCCCCGCCGCATTGAAGTAGCGCAGAGAGACATAGCGCACACCGTTCGCACGGCTGACCCACTTCATCATCTTCTCCATCGTGAGTTTTGTCTCTCCGTACGGATTCGTCGGGTGCGTCTCGTCGTCCTCGTGAATGGGAACGCGCTTCGGCTCGCCGTAGACGGCCGCCGTCGAGGAGAAAACAATCTTGTCGATGCCATGGCGCACCATCGCCTCGAGGAGCACCTGCATCCCGTAGACATTGTTGTTGAAGTAGAGCAGGGGCTTTTCGACACTCTCCCCCACGAGGGAGTTCGCCGCAAAGTGGATGACTGCCTCGATCTTGTTCTCCGTGAAAATCTTATCGAGCACCGCCGCATCGCGAATATCTCCCTCATAGAACGTGGCCGCAGGGTTCAGCGCCCCACGGTGCCCCGTCTGGAGATTGTCCACGATCACGACCTGCTCGCCCTTTTCCACCAGTGCATGAACGGCATGAGAGCCGATGTATCCTGCGCCGCCGCAGACCAAAATAGCCATGTATATCCTTCCCCTTTCTTATGAGAGACGGCGTGCGCCGTCCGCGATATTTGCCACGTAGAAACTCGGTGCATAGCCGATCTTTGCCGTATAGGCATCGCCCACATTCTTCTCAAATGCGGGAATGGCCGCGTCGCGCACGATGCTGACCGTACATCCTGCAAATCCGCCGCCCGTCATACGCGAGCCGAGGACGCCGTTCTGCTGCCATGCGAGCTCCGCGAGTGTATCGAGCTCAGGGCCCGTCACCTCGTAGTCGTCACGCAGGGAGACGTGGGACGCATTCATCAGTTCACCGAAACGCTTCACATCGTTCGCCTCGAGTGCCTTTACCGCCTCCAGCGTGCGGTTGTTCTCGTAGACAGCATGGCGTGCGCGCCGACGCTCGACGGGATCGGGGATTGCCGATGCAATGGCATCGAACTCCGCATTCGTCAGCTCGCCGAGAGCCTTGATCGGCTTTACTTTTTGCAGTGCCTTCAGTGCTGACTCGCACTGGGCGCGCCGCTCATTATACGCCGAGGTGACGAGGCTGTGCGTCTTGTTCGTATTCGTGATGACGATGCTGCAGCCGTCGAGTGCCAGCTTGCTGTATCGATAGGAAAGCGTATTGCAGTCGAGGAGGATCGCACAGTCCTTTTTCCCCATACCGACGGCGAACTGATCCATGATGCCGCAGTTCATGCCGACGAATTCATTCTCTGCCTTCTGCGAGAACTTCACCAGTTCCACCATATCAATGCCGAGGTTCAGCTCATCGTTCAGGATGACCGCCATCAGCACCTCGATGGAGGCCGAGGAGGAAAGCCCTGCGCCGTTCGGCAGCGTGCCATAGAGGACAATGTCAAAGCCATGCGCCGCCCGATGCCCCGCATCCTCCATCACGCGCACAACGCCGATGGGATAGTTCGCCCAGCCGTAGGCATCGCTCTTCACCGCGCCGTGCATGGGGAACTGCACCACGCCCTGCTCCGGAACATTCATCGAGTAGAGCCGCGAGATGCCGTCCGTGCGCGGTGCGACAAGCGCATACGTCCCGAGGGAGATCGCACAGGGGAAGACGTGCCCGCCGTTGTAGTCCGTGTGCTCACCGATGAGATTCACGCGTCCCGGCGAAAAATACGCATGCGTCTGTGCCGCACCAAATTTCTCCTGAAAGACTTCCTGCATTTCGTCCAATATCTTCATATCAGCGTCCTCCATTTATTATCATTTCGCCAAAGGTTGTTAGATTCCCTGCATCGTAAAGCGCAGATGCCGCGCCGCATTCGGATGCGTATACTCCGTGAGAACCGGCGCGCCCCAGCTGTCGTCGCCGCCGACGCCGCACATCCCCGCCGATGCACGCAGATAGGTGTGCGCGCTGCGCGGCAGATCGTATGCGTGACGCGCATTCTCAAGCTCGTGCGGGCCATAGGGCAGCGCCGACGCCTCCATGGGCGCTGCCCCCGTGAGGCGCAGCCCGTGTCCGCTGCGGTCGCGCAGTTCGATCCAGCGCACACCGCCGTGATTGCCCGTTTCCTGTGGGCGCAGATACGGCTCAACCTCCTCTGCCGCCGTGCTCTCGTAGATGCCGAGACGCGCACCGCGATGGCGGTCGGCGTAGTTCTCCTTCGGGCCATAGCCGTAGTAGCGGATGCGGTCATAGTCCGCCGCGAGCGTAAAGAGCATCGCAAAGTCCGGCATCGTGGGCATCCCGTCCGTCGGCTCGTAGTCCAGTGCGACATCCACCGCCCCCGCAGCGTCCACCGTATACGTGACCGTGCAATGGGCGGCGGGGTGTGCCACAAGCGCATAGGTAAAGCGCACGGTGACGCGCGCGGCACGCCGCTCCCCTGTTCCCGCCTTGCCGAAATATCCGTCAATGACGGTGAGCGGCGCATCATCCGTGCTCCACGCGATCTGCGTGCAGCGGCGGTAGAGACTCGCGAGCTTCCACTGCGCGGTATCCGCCGGCGCACCGCAGCCGTAGTCGTTATCCGTCGGCGCACGCCAGAAACTCGGCTGCGGCAGTTCCTCGATCAGCTCGCGCCCGCCATAGCGGTAGGAGACGAGATTTCCCTGCGCACTCGAGAACATGAGGGAAAAGCCCGCCCCCTGCACGCCGAGGTTGATGTCGCTCACGACGATGCGCAGATCTCCGCAGGCGGCAAGCGGCACGCAGCATGGTGCAGCATCACAGCGCCCGAGAACATCAAAGAGGCGCGTCGCCGCTCCTGCGGGCGGTACGACGACCGCCTGTCCAAAGGCAATCTCATGGCCGACAGGTGCCCACAGCTCCTCATACTTCAGACAGAGCGATGCCGTCAGCACATACTCCCCCGTGCCGAGATACGGCATCTTGTAGAGTGCCGTATCAATGAACTTCGTCTCTCCGGGCGCCACAGAATGTCCCCACTGCCGCGTCTCCCAGATCTTTCGCCCGTCGAGGAGGAGCGTCATCCGCAGCTCATAGTCATCCGCATCGGAGAAGAGGCTCTTGTTTTCGATCTCCACTCCGTTCCATGCAGGGCGCAGGGTGAAGTCCTGATAGTTATACTTCACCTCCTGCAGCTTCGCCGTCGCTCGGCGGTCGGCAAAGAAAATGCCGTTGCCGCTGAAATTGTAGTCCGACGGACGGTCGCCGAAGTCGCCGCCGTAGAGGAACACCTCCTCCCCATCGCGTCCGCGCCGACGGATCGCCTGATCGCCGAAGTCCCAGATAAAGCCGCCCTGATAGAGCGGCTCGCGCTCGGCCAGCTCCGTGTACTTGTGCATGCCGCCGCAGCTGTTGCCCATCGCATGCGTGTACTCACACGCGATAAAGGGCTTGTCCCGATGCTCCTTCAGAAAGGCCTCGATGTCCGCCGCCTTCGTATACATCTGGCTCTCCATATCGCTCGACATCGGATAGCTGCGATCCCAGAAAATTCCCTCGTAGTGCACGAGTCGCGTGGGGTCAGCACGGCGGAAGAACTCACTCATCTCGTAGATATTGCGCCCGCCGCAGGACTCATTGCCGCACGACCAGATCAGGATGCACGGATGGTTCTTGTCGCGCTCGTACATCGACTGTGCACGGTCGAGCACGGCGGGCAGCCATTCCGCATGATCGCCCGGCAGACTGTTCGCATCCTTTTCACACGCGCCGTTCCTCATCCACGAACCATGCGTCTCGAGATTTGTCTCGTCGATCACATAGAAACCGTAAATATCCGCGAGCGCATAGAGGCGGCTGCTGTTCGGGTAATGTGACGTGCGGATCGCGTTGACATTGGCACGCTTCAGCGCGATGAGATCCTGCTCAAAGAGTGCAGGATCCATTGCCCGCCCATGGTCACAGTCGAACTCGTGACGGTTGACGCCCTTGAACACAATGCGCTTCCCGTTGATCTGCATCAGTCCGTCGCGCAGGCAGAACTCACGGAAGCCAACGCGTATGCGTACGACCTCCTGCAGCGTCCCCGCCGCGTCGCGCACACGAATCAGAAGATGATAGAGCACAGGACACTCTGCGCTCCACAGGAGCACAGCGAAGGCATCCCCCGAAAACGTATGCGTCTTTGCGGAGATGCTCGCCTCATCCTCCCATATACAGTCCCCATCCTCGTCGCAGAGCAGGATCTCGACGTTCTTCTCTGCCGCATCGTCGAACGTGAGGTGCACATCGAGCTGTGCGTTCGAGTATCCGTCCCGTTCCATCGGCACCGCACGGACAGCGACATCCTCTATGTGGTGCTGCGGCTTTGTATAGAGCGTGACATCGCGGTAGATCCCCGAGAACCGCCAGAAATCCTGATCCTCCAGCCAGCTCGCGCTCGCATAGCGGAACACCATCGCCGCCAGCTTGTTTTCGCCTGACACGAGATACGGCGTCAGATCGAAGTCCGACGGCGTGCAGCTGTCCTCGCTGTAGCCGACAAAATGACCGTTGAGGTAAAGGGCGAGTGCCGCATCGACGCCGGCAAAGGAGATGAACACATTGTTCCAGTCCTCGGGTACGGCGAAGTACTTCACATAACAGCCGACGGGGTTCTCCCGCGTCGGAATCTCCCCCGGCACAATGCTCTCGTGCCCGTCCCACGGATACGTCGTATTCGTATAGTGCGGGACGCCATGCCCCTCCATCTGGATGTGCGCAGGTACATGGATCGTCTCCCAGTCGTGGCAGTCGTAGTCCGCCGCCGTAAATCCCTGCGGGATGGCATCGATGTTCCGTGCATAGGCGAACTGCCAGACACCATCAAGCGTGCGTTCAAAGGACGATATGCCGCGCGCGAGCTCTGTCTCATCGCGGTAAAAACGATGATCGCTGTGGGCGGGCAAGCGGTTCTCCGCGAAATAACGCGGGTCGCTCAGTTTACTGAAATCAAAGCTCATCAAAGACCTCCATTTGGCAAAGAAAGCGGCCGCAAACGACCGCTTCCCATCCTGTCACTGATTCATCTCATGCCACTTGTCTTCCAGTTCCTCAACAATGCGTGCGTGCTCCGCCTCCGTCAGCGTCACCTTTGCGCGGTAGATGACCGCACCGATCAGGATGAGCACAAACGGAGCCGCAAACATCACGAGTTTGAAGTTGAAAAGGTTCTCCGGCGTAATCGTCGCCGCCGTTGCGCCGCTCGTCATGCCGACCCAGATCGCCGTGATGCCGATGAGGCCGCCCGTGACGGCACCCGCGAGTTTATCCACCAGCGGGCGCACGCAGAGGACAAGTGCCTCATCACGATGTCCGAGTTTCAGCTGGCCGTATTCCACCGTATCCGTGATCGTCATGAGCACGACGAGGAAGATCAGCGGCTGCGGGAGGGCGAAGAGACCGGCCGCAAAGAGCGTCATGATGACGCTCGTCCCCGCAAGCGCATAGAGGATGATGCCGATCAACATCACCGAAACCGAGCCGAAGAAAAGCCGCCGGCGGCTGAACTTCATCGTAAGCGTCGGGAAGAGTGCCACGGCGAGCAGTCCAATGATAACATTGATCACGCCGAG
Organism: Selenomonas sp.; assembly: GCA_015265235.1. Classification (GTDB taxonomy): domain Bacteria; phylum Bacillota; class Negativicutes; order Selenomonadales; family Selenomonadaceae; genus Centipeda. Next base: position 8,202 of record JABZYJ010000069.1, read on the forward strand.
GAACGAGAACTGCTTCGCGTCGCCGAGCACATAGATGAAGTAGTAGAGGTTGAAGTTGTTGACGAGGTTCTGCCCGAGGCCAAACACGAGATAGGCTATCGCCACCCAAAGGAGCTGATCGTTCTTCAACAGGATGGAGAACACATCCTTGAACGACGTCTCCGTCTTGTTCTCGCGCAGGGCGGAGGTCTCCTCCTTCGTCCCGAGGCCGAGGATCACCGCGCCGAGCGTCGCAATGCCGCCGCCGATCACGGCAAAGGCGAACCAGCCCGTCCCGTCGCCTGCACCGCCATTTTCATTCAGCGAGAAGTAGAGGACGACGGGCATGACAATCGCCGTAATCATCTGCGCGCCGAACACCGAGCCGATACGTGCATACGTCGCCGTGATCTCGCGCTCATGCGAGTCGAACGAGAGCGCGGGGATCATCGACCAAATCGCAACATCCTTTGCCGAGTAGAACACATCCATGATGAGATAGATGAGGGCAAAAAGCACGAGGTAGAGCATCGGGTTCGACACCGTCAGGCCGCCCATGTCCGTAAAGAGAATCGCGAGCGAGATCGCCGCAACGAATGCACCGACGAGCACCCACGGCTTGAACTTGCCCCAGCGCGTCTTGGTCTTATCAATCGTATTGCCGATAAAGGGATCGATGAACAGCTCGGCGATACGCAGCACGAGGATGATCGTCGTCACAATGCCGATCATATAGGCATCGTGCTCGTGGTTGTCGGAGTGGAACAGATTGCTCGTGACAAAGATCATAAAGTACGTCGCGAGCATAGCATAGAACACATCGTGCCCGAACGTACCGCAGGCATAGGCGATGCGCGGCCAGAACTTGCTCTTCGGAGATGCCATAAGAGTTCCTCCTTACCCCTTTACCGCATGCATATAGGCGATGATGCCGTCCGCGATCTGCGCGAGCGGCGCACGCCCCGTCTTGACCACGAGATCGTAGTTTATGCTGTCGCCCCACTTGCGCCCCGTGTAGTAGTCGTAGTAGCGCGCGCGCTTCTCGTTCTCGCGGTTCAGCTCCTTCAGCGACTTCCCCTCGTAGACCGTCCGTCCGCGCTCCTCACGGAACTCATCATCTGCGCAGACGAAGATCGAAAAAACATCGTCGCGCTTGCGCAGTGCATAGTCCGCACAGCGGCCGAGGAAAATGCACGGGCCGTCATCTGCGAGCTTGCGCACGACATTCGACTCGGCCATGAACATCCCTTGGCTTGACTCCCCCATCGCCATGCCAAAGGAATGAAACGGAATGAAGCGTGACGAGAGCGGTTTCACCGTATTCTCGAGCTCCAAGAGATCCTTCTCGTTCAGATCGTTGATCCCGAGCTTTGCCGCCGCGAGATGCACGATCTGGCGATCGTAGAGATGAACGCCCAGTTTCTCCGCGAGAATCTCAGCGAGCTCCCGGCCACCGCAGCCGTACTGACGGCCGACCGTGATGATGTACTTTTTCTCCTCCATACAATTCCCTCCTTCAAATGGATGCAGCATCGTTATGCGCGCGATGTCGCTCCTTCCAAATCCGTCGTAGTAAACGTTTACATTTACGGTTCCTATTATACGATACGTTTTTCAAAAATGCAAACGTTTTCTTTTTGAAATCACGAAAAAATAATTCTATACACCATTCCTAACCTTCCCTGTTATCACGGGGAGCGGTCAACGTCAGCCAATC
>JABZYJ010000006.1 GCA_015265235.1 Selenomonas sp.
GCCGTAAACAGCAAGTCCCGTGCGCTCCGTCCCCTGTCCCTCGATGCCGAGATCGGCAGAGAGCGTACCGCTGAGATCCGCAGGGAGCGGCAGCTGTGCATCCGTCCGCAGACGGTCAAGGGGCAGTCCCGCGATCTTCAGATGTGCTGCATAGGAGAGATCGGCCGCCGAGAGAGTGCCCTCACCCGAGATATTCCCGCCGAATGTCTCCGCCGCAAGATTTTGGAACGAGAGCATTCCGTCCGCGTATGCGATATCGGCGTCGGCGCGGGTGACGCCAACATTGCTGACCGTCCCGCCCTCTGCCGTCACGTGCCCGGCTGCCGTCGGAGCATCCATCGTCCCCGTCACGCGGACATCGGCAGAGACAGTTCCCGTATAGGGGCTCTCCGCATAGACCGCCGCGGGGGCAAAGTGCTCCGCGCGTACGCGGAGATCGAGATAGGGCGCATCCGTATCGAGGCGCACCGTGCCATCGACACGCGCCGTCTGCTCCGCCGCCGTCGCCGTTGCCGCCACGAAGAGAGCACGCTCGTCAAAGCGCAGAGCCGCACTCGTCAGCGTCGTCTGCGTGCCGTAGAGATCGGCATCCGCCCGAACGCCCTCGATCCGCCCCTCCATCGTGCGCGTCCCGTCCACGAGACGCAGCCCCGCGCGCACGCGGTCGGCGTGCAGTGCACGGATCTGCACGCGCTCGGGCAGCGCCCCCTCGGGCAGGAGGGCAAGGAGCGGCGTCAGATCTGCATCATCTGCCGCGAGCTGCACATCCTGCACATCGCTCGTTTTCTCCCCGCGTACGCGCAGCGGAATGCCCATGAACTGTGCCGAGGCATCGTAGGAGAATGCACCGCGGTCGATGTCCACCGCGCCGCTCAGATCGGTCAGTTCATAGCTGTGCCCCGCCACAACGGCATCCGCCGTACCGTCTGCGATGCGGATGCGCCCGACAAAGGTGCTCGGCTCCGCATCGTCCGAGACGAGATCGGCATAGTTCCACGAGCCGTCCTCCCGCTGGACGAGATGCGCATGCACGCCCGTCAGCAGGATCTCATCCACCGAGGTCGCCGGGGATGAAAGCAACGAAAGCAGACGAAGCGTCACCCGCGCCCTGTCGGCGCGGAGGACTTCCTCCGTCTGCTTATCGTAAATCACAATATCATCAATGGCGAGTTCATGCAGAGAACGTATCTCCACCGCGCCGATCTGCACATCCGTCCCAAGCTGCTGCGACGCGATGCGCCCCGCCGCTCGTCCGACCTCTGCCATAAAGGCCTCTGCCCGCACGATATGGACAGCGACCGCCGCGCAGAGGAGCACTGCCGCCAGCGCAATCGCGCAGACCCATGTCCTCTGTCTCATAGAACTCCCCTAAACGGACATCCGCAGATGTCCGCCGTCTCATTTTGCCATCGTCATCTCGTAGGCTGCATTGGCCGCACGGACGCGCTCGATGGAGGCAGCTGCCTCCTCCGCCGTCGGTGCCGGCTCTGCCGGCCGTACCTGCGCCCCCTTCGGGGTCTCGAGCAGGGCATCCTCATGGAGCACGGCTGCCTCACGGGCGGCACGGGCGCGCTTGCCATGATCGATCACACGACGATACTGCATTGCATCGAGATCGACAGGCACGCCCATGGCATTGTCGAGCGCCGCCTTACTCGTATTGTAGCGGTAGAGTGCCGTCGCGTAGTTCGTGCGCGCCGTCGTCAGATTGTCCGAGGAACGCATGACCTCGAGGTTCGTCCCGACGCCCGCATTGTAGCGCACGCGGGCGATATTGTAGTCCTCCTCCGCCTGTTTGACCGCCTTTTCCGTCGTGTCGATATTCTGCTCAGCGGCACGCAGGTTGAGGTACGCCGTGTGCACATCGAGGCGGATGCGCTCATTCGTTGCCGCCAAAGCCTCCTCGGCTTTGCGCAGCTTTGCCTTTGCCTCGTGCACCTGCGCTGTCGTCGCCTCGTTGTCAAAGATGCCCCACGTCGCACTCAGGCCGAGTGTCCACATATCCTTGGCCTGCATGCTGTTCTTAAAGGCGTGCTCACCCGCAATCGAGCGGGTCGCTGCCGCATTCAGCGTCGGAAGGTTCGCCGCCGCTGCCTGCTCAACCGCCGCCTCTGCCTGCTTGACCGTATAGTGTGCCGCCGCCGCATCCGCACGGTAGACGAGGCCGTAGTCCGTGCAGTCCGAAAGGGCGAGATCGTACGCCGTATAGCGCATCTCGTCGCTCGTCTCCAGCGTCGTATCCGTCGGCAGACCGATCACATTGTTCAGCGTCGCGACGGCGACGGCATAGTCGTTCTTTGCCGAGGTCAGCGCCTGCTGCGCATTCGCGAGCTCCACCTCAGAGGCGAGCACATCTGCACGCGCCACCGTACCCGCGCGGAACTGCGCATTCACATCGTCGAGATGCTTCGTGAGCGTCGCAACCGTCTCCTCACGCACCTGCACCATGTTGCGCGCCTGCAGGATGTTGAAATAATCCGTCGTCGCCGTCAGGCGAATGGTCTGCTTCGTCTGCTCCAGCGTGAGATCCGCCGCGTTCAGCCCGTAGCGTGCCTCCTTGCGCTGGGCATTCATGCCCGCATCAAAGAGTACCATCGCGAGGGTCGCCTTATTTTCGTATGTATCCTTGTAGGGGGATGGCGGAAGGAGCAGCTCCTTCGCCTTACCGCCGACACGAGCTGCCGTCCAGTCCCACGTGAGCAGAGGCCCCGCACTGCGGTTTGCCGCATGCAGCTGCTCATGCGCAGCGTCTACATCCGCGAGCGACTGTTTGATCGTGCGGTTGTTCGCGAGTGCCATCTGCACGCTGTCCGCAAGGCTGATCTTTACCGTCTCCGCCGACACTGGCGCGGCAAAGAGCCCAATCGCCGCGCTGAGCGCGAGAGCACACGCAAGACGTCCTGCCAGAGTTCCCTTTGTCTTCAAATCCATTTCCTCCTCATCCGCTCCATGGAGATATGTCAGTGTAGCGGACTGCCCGGCAATCCGCGCACACAAAAACTGTAGGTAGGTCTTATCATTCTACCAGCTTCCCAGTTTTTTTTCAAATAAATTTATCGTTAACTGCCAGAGCATACAAAAAGACCGCCCGCAGGCGGTCTTTTTGATTGGTTTAGACGAGCTCGATGATGGCCATCGGGGCGGCATCGCCGCGACGGGGGCCGAGCTTCAAGATGCGGGTGTAGCCGCTCTTCTTGTCCGTGTACTTCTCTGCGATTTCGCCGAAGAGCTTGCGCACAACATCCTCTTCCGCCAGAGCCGCAAGAGCCTGACGACGCGCACTGAGATCGCCGCGCTTCGCGAGCGTGATGAGGCCGTCGGCGAGGGAGCGCAGCTCCTTTGCCTTTGCCTCGGTCGTCTCAATGCGTCCATACTTGAAGAAGGATGTGAGGATGCTCCTGAAGAGAGCCTTGCGGGCCGCGGAATTGCGTCCGAGCTTTCTCATGTGTTTCCCACTCCTATCGTTATTCGTTGTCCTGTCTCAAGGAGAGTCCAAGCTCCTCAAGTTTTTTCTTCACTTCATCCAGAGATTTGCGTCCCAGGTTGCGCACCTTCATCATGTCGTCCTCAGTCTTCTGCGCGAGATCGGCAACCGTATTGATGCCGGCGCGCTTGAGGCAGTTGAAGGAACGAACGGAAAGATCCAGATCATCGATGGTCATCTCGAGCACCTTCGCGCTGTCGTCGATCTCCTCGGGCGGGAAGTTCGGAACTTCCTCCTCCTCCTCGACCACGCTGCCGTCCATGTTCTGGAACAGACGCAGGTGCATGACGAGGATCGCCGCCGCCTTGCTCACCGCTTCCTCGGGACGGATGGAACCGTTCGTCCACACGTCGAGGATGAGACGGTCATAGTCCGTGACGTTGCCGACACGCGTGTCCTCTACCGTGTAGTTGACACGCTGCACAGGTGAGAAGATAGAGTCGATGGGGATGACGCCGATGACATCATCCGGCTTCTTGTTCCGATCCGCCGGAACGTAGCCGCGGCCGCGCTCAACGGTCATCTCGATCTTGAGTTTTCCCGTCTCCCCCATCGTTGCAATATGCAGTTCGGGGTTGAGGATCTCAATGTCGCTGCCGCACTCGATGTCGGCGGCGGTGACTTCGCGCGCGCCGGCCGCCTCGATGCGGATCGTGCGCGGCTCGCTGTCCTGCATACGGATGCAGAGCTGCTTGAGTGCCAGCACGATGCTCGTCACATCATCCCGTACACCGGGAATGGTGGAGAACTCGTGCAGAACGCCGTCGATTTGGATGGAGGTGACCGCCGCTCCGTCCAAGGACGAGAGCAGCATCCGCCGCAGACTGTTGCCGAACGTCGTGCCGTAGCCCGGCTCAAGCGGCTCGCAGATGAAGCGGCCGTAACGTCCGTCCTCGCTGATCTCTGCGATCTCGATTTTCGGTTTCTCGATATCTGTCATCTATGTGCCTCCTCCATAATAAACGCGTAATGCAGACACATTCACATTCATTATTTGGAGTAAAGCTCGACGATGGCCTGTTCGTTGACCGGAACGTCAATCTCCTCACGATGGGGGAAACGTGTCACCGTGCCCGTCAGGTTTGCCTGATCGGCAGTGAGCCATGCGGGTGCGGAGAGTGCATTGCTGCTCTCCTTGAGCTCCTTGAAGAACGCGCCGGAGCGGCTCTTCTCGGCGACCTCGATCACATCGCCCTCATGGACGAGTGCGGAGGGGATGTCGACGCGCTTGCCGTTCACCGTGAAGTGACCGTGGCGGACGAGCTGACGTGCCTGACGGCGCGTGTTGGCAAGGCCGAGGCGGAACACGACGTTGTCCATGCGGCGCTCGAGGAGGCAGAGGAGGTTTTCACCGGTGACGCCGGACATCTTCTTTGCCTTCTCATAGTAGCCGCGGAACTGACGCTCGAGAACGCCGTAGATGAACTTCGCCTTCTGCTTTTCCTTGAGCTGAAGTCCGTACTCGGAGACCTTGCGGTTCGTGCGGCGGAGCTGACGCGTCGACTGGCGCGAACGACCGAGGGTCGCCGGCTCGAGGCCGAGGGCACGGCAGCGCTTTAAGACTGGTACTCTATCAATTGCCATGTTGTTTCATCCACCTCCTGTTAGACGCGGCGACGCTTCGGCGGACGGCATCCGTTGTGCGGGATGGGCGTCACGTCTTTGATCATGTTGACTTCGAGGCCCGTTGCCTGCAGCGAGCGAATGGCAGCCTCACGGCCGGCACCCGGTCCCTTGACATAGACCTCGACGGACTTGAGTCCGTGCTCCATCGCGGCCTTTGCCGCCGTCTCTGCTGCCATCTGTGCAGCGAACGGCGTGCTCTTGCGCGAGCCGCGGAAGCCGAGACCGCCCGCACTCGCCCACGAGAGCGCATTGCCGCTCTTGTCGGTGAGCGTGACGATCGTATTGTTGAACGTCGAGCTGATGTGTGCAACGCCCGACTCTATGTTCTTGCGAACTTTTTTCTTGGAACGTGTTGTTTTCTTAACAGCCACCTCTACGAGCCTCCTTTACTTTTTCTTGCCTGCGACGGCCTTCTTCGGGCCCTTGCGCGTACGCGCATTGTTCTTCGTGTTCTGTCCGCGGACAGGCAGGCCGAGACGGTGGCGGCGGCCACGGTAGCAGCCGATATCAACGAGACGCTTGATGTTCATCTGAATTTCGCGGCGAAGGTCGCCCTCCACCACGGCGTTCTTGTCGATGGCATCACGAAGTCTGACGACTTCATCCTCCGTGAGGTCGCGCGTACGCGTATCGGGGTTCACGTCCGCAGCTGCGAGCAGCTTCTTCGAGGTCGTGAGACCAATGCCGAAGATGTACGTCAGCGCAATTTCAATTCTCTTGTCACGGGGCAAATCTACACCGGCAATACGTGCCATAAGTGCACCTCCTTTTTATCCTTGTCTTTGTTTATGCTTGGGGTTCTCGCAAATGACCATAACGCGGCCCTTGCGCTTGATGATCTTGCATTTTTCACAGATTTTCTTGACAGACGGTCTTACCTTCACTGCGCTTGCCTCCTTCCGTCTCCCTGCGCGCACGGGGCAGCGGAGCTGTGCCGCATACCCGAAAACGTCGATCTTATCTATTCTAGCATAAAAACTTCGTGTTGACCAGTTTTTCCTGCTAATCAGCCGAACGCCCTATAATCGGTGCTTTCCTCGTATTACTTAAAGCGATAGGTAATGCGTCCACGGGTCAGATCGTACGGGGTGAGTTCGATGGTCACCTTGTCGCCCGGAAGGATACGGATGAAGTTCATGCGTATTTTTCCGGAAACATGAGCGAGGACGACGTGTCCGTTCTCAAGCTCGACCTGGAACATCGCATTGGGAAGCTTCTCAACGACTCTTCCCTCTACCTCGATGACATCCTGCTTTGACATTCTTCCCTTTCGCTCCTTTTACGCCTCAAGGACGGCGGCAAGATCCGCCTCCACCTTTGCGATGTCCTGTCGGCCGTCGATCTCCTTGTAGACGCCCGCCTTCTTATAGTAGTCGATCAGCGGACGCGTCGAAGACTCATAGACGGAAAGACGGCTCTTCATTGTCTCCTCGCTGTCATCGGCACGCTGGTAGGTCTCACCGCCGCAGTCGTCACAGACCCCCTCCACCTTCGTCGGGTTGAACTTCACGTGGTAGGAATGTCCGCAGCTCTTGCAGATGCGGCGTCCGACAGCACGCTCGATGAGATCGGCGGCGGGGACACTGATGTTGAGAACGGCGGTGAGTGCCATCCCGTTGTCCTTCAGGATCTCTGCGAGGGCATCCGCCTGCTCGACGGTGCGCGGGAATCCATCGAGGATGAATCCCTTCTCCTTGCAGTCCGGCTTACTGAGCCGCTCGCGCACGATACCGATGGTGACGGCGTCGGGAACGAGCTTCCCTGCGTCCATGTAGGACTTCGCCTCTTTGCCGAGGGGGGTCCCCTCTTTCACGGCTTCACGAAACATATCGCCCGTGGAGATGTGAAGAACATTGTAGCGTTTTACAAGGTTTACCGCCTGCGTGCCCTTGCCGGCACCCGGGGGACCCATCAAAATGATCTGCATAGGGATCTCCTTCGTACGTTATTTCATAAAGCCTTCGTAGTGGCGCATGACGACCATCGACTCGATCTGCTTCATCGTCTGGAGGGCAACGCCCACGACGATGAGCAGTGCCGTGCCGCCGAAGTACACGCCCTGGATGTGCGTCGCCTCCGCGATGAGGTTCGGCAGAACCGCAATGAACGCGAGGAAGAACGCACCCGCGAGGGTGATGCGCGTCAGCACATAGTCGAGATAGTCCGCCGTCGCCTGACCGGGACGAAGCCCGGGGACGAAGCCGCCGTATTTCTTGAGGTTGTCCGCCATATCCTGGATCTTCACCGTCACCGATGTGTAGAAATAGGTGAAGAAGATGATCATGAGGACGTAGAGCGTCGTCTGGAGGGGTTTGCCCCACTCAAGATAGGACGCCGCCGTCTTGACCCAGGGGATGTCGACGAACTGTGCCACCGTAATCGGGAACATGAGCACCGACGAGGCAAAGATGATCGGGATAACGCCCGCCTGATTGACCTTGAATGGAATGTGGCTCGAATGTCCCGTCGCCGTGCGGCCGCCGACGACACGCTTCGCATACGTGATTGGGATGCGGCGGAAGCCAGTCTCAATGTGGATGACGAAGACGATCATCGCCAGCGCGATCACGCCGAACGCGAACACGCTGAAATAGCTGATCGTCCCTGCCTTGACGTAGGCGAGGATCGTGCCGATGTTCTTCGGCAGCGCTGCGACGATGCCGGCGAAGATGATGAGCGAGATGCCGTTGCCGACACCGTTCGCTGTGATCTGTTCTCCGAGCCACATGAGGAACACCGTCCCCGCCGTCAGTGTGATGGCGATGATGAGTATGTTCACAGGGTTCGGGTTGAGAATCGCGGTCTTGAGACCGATCGACATGCCGATCGCTTGGAAGAACGCGAGCACCACCGTCAGGTAGCGCGTGACCTTCGTCGTTTTCTTATGCCCCTCCGCGCCTTCCTTCGACCACTGCTCGAGCGTCGGAACAACGACGTTGAGCAGCTGGATGATGATGGCTGCGTTGATGTAGGGCGTAATACTCATTGCAAAGACGGAAAATTTGCTGAACGCACCGCCTGAAAAGAGATCGAGGAGGCCGAACAGCGTTCCCTGCGAGAAGAGCTGCTCAATCGCCGTGGGGTCAACGCCCGGCACAGGGATGTGCGTCCCCATGCGGAACACGGCGAACATGATGAGCGTGAAGATGATCTTCTGCCGCAGCTCGGGAATCTGAAAGATGTTGCCAAGGGCACTGAGCACCTTAGACCACCTCTACTTTGCCGCCTGCTGCTGCGATTTTCTCCGCGGCGCTCTGGGTAAAGCCCTGTGCGCGCACGGTGAGGTTCTTCGCCGTGAGCTCGCCGTCGCCGAGAATGCGGACGCCGTCACGAACGTTCTTCAAAATGCCCGCCTCGATGAGCGCCACGGGATCAACCGTCGTGCCATCCTCGAAGCAGTTCAGGCTGCCGACATTGACCTCGGCGAACGTCTTTGCCCAGACGTTCTTGAATCCGCGCTTCGGCAGACGACGGTAGAGAGGCATCTGACCGCCCTCAAAACCGGTGCGGACACCGCCGCCCGAGCGAGACTTCTGCCCCTTCATGCCGCGGCAGGAGGTCTTGCCCATGCCGGAGCCGATGCCGCGGCCGACGCGCTTACGCACAGCACGCGAGCCCTCCGCGGGCTGTAATTCATGCAGTTTCATAGATTCTTGCCTCCCCTCTTCAATCTGCGATCTCTTCCACCGTGATGAGGTGGGAGACTTTGTGAAGCTGTCCACGCACGGCAGGCGTGTCGGGAAGCTCGGTCACGGAGTTGCGCTTGCGCAGTCCGAGTGATTTTACCGTTTTGCGCTGCGTCTCAGGACGACCGATCAAGCTGCGCGTCAGGGTAACTCTGACTTTTGCCATGTTCGTTCCTCCTTATCAGCCAAAAATCTCATGAACGGACTTGCCGCGAAGTGCTGCGACCTCTGCGGGGCTCTTGAGTCCCATGAGACCTTCCATCGTGGCACGCACCATGTTGTTCGGGTTCGACGAGCCGAGCGACTTCGTGAGGATGTCGCGCACGCCTGCGAGCTCCAGAACGGCACGCGCCGGGCCGCCGGCGATAACGCCGGTACCTTTTGCGGCAGGCTTCAGGAGGACGCGGCCGGCACCGAAGATGCCCGTGATCTCATGCGGGATCGTGCGCTCTTCGCGCAGCGGAACCTCGATGAGGCTCTTCTTCGCATCCTCGACGCCCTTGCGGATCGCCTCGGGAACCTCAGCAGCCTTGCCCATGCCAAAGCCGACCTTGCCCTTCTTGTTGCCGACGACAACAAGCGCACTGAAGGAAGAGCGTCGGCCGCCCTTTACAACCTTCGATACGCGGTTGATGAATACGACACGCTCCTCGAACTCCGGCGTCTCGTTTTCGTTATGTCTAGCCATGCTTTCCCTCCTTTAGAATTTCAGTCCGGCTTCGCGTGCCGCCTCTGCGAGAGCAGCGACGCGGCCATGGTAGATGTAGCCGCCGCGGTCAAAGACGACCTCGGTGATGCCCTTTTCAAGAGCCTTCTTGGCAACGGCTGCGCCGATGGCCTTTGCGGCCTCGACATTGCCGCCGTACTGCGAGAAGCCCTTGTCCTTCGAGCTCGCGGAGACGAGCGTCACGCCCTTTTCATCGTCGATGATCTGTGCGTAGATGTTCTTTAGGCTGCGGAATACATTGAGACGCGGACGTGCCGCCGTTCCTGCAATGTGATTGCGCACGCGCAGATGGCGCTTCTGGCGCGCCTGATTCTTATCCTGCTTGATAAGCACAGTGTGTCACTCCTCTCCTTCTTATTTCTTGCCCTTCGCGCCGGCTTTGCCTTCCTTGCGGCGGATGTGCTCTCCGGCGTACTTGATGCCCTTGCCCTTATACGGCTCCGGCTCGCGATGCGCGCGGATCTCAGCAGCGACCTGACCGACGGCTTCCTTGCTGATGCCGGAGACCGTGATGACCGTCGCCGAGGGGCACTCGAACGTGATGCCCTCGGGCGGCTCAACGACAACGGGGTGCGAGAAGCCAAGCGAGAGGTTGAGGTTCTTGCCCTGCTTTGCCGCACGGTAGCCGACACCGCTGATCTCAAGGGTCTTGGTGAAGCCTTCCGAGACGCCGACCACCATGTTGTGGATCAGCGCACGGGAAAGGCCGTGGAGCGACCTGTGCGTTTTATCGTCCGACGGACGTGCGACCGTAACGACGCCGTCCTCGACGGTTATTTTCATATCCGGATGGATCACCCGCGAAAGCTCACCCTTCGGGCCCTTGACCTTCACGAGATTCTCCGCACCGACCGTGACGGTAACACCGGACGGAATGTGAATCGGTGCTCTTCCAATTCGTGACATTGTTACACCTCCTGCCTGTGCGTTACCATACGAATGCGAGAACTTCGCCGCCGAGACCTGCCTTGCGGGCATCCTTGTCGCTCATGATCCCCTTGGACGTGGAGATCACGGAGATGCCGAGACCGCCGTAGACGCGCGGGAGCGCATCGTGCTTGGCGTACTGACGAAGTCCGGGCTTGGAGACGCGCTTCAGGCCGGAAATGACGTGCTCACGCTTTGCTCCATACTTCAGCGTGACGGTGAGGACGCCCTGCTTGCCGTCCTCCTGGAAGGTGTAATCCTCGATGAAGCCTTCCTTTTTCAAGACCTCGGCGATTGCCGTCTTGACCTTTGAGCCCGGGATCGCGACGCTCTCGTGGTAGACCGAGTTCGCGTTGCGGATGCGGGTCAGCATATCTGCAATAGGATCAGTCATTGCCATGAATCGATATCCTCCTTATATACGTATTACCAGCTTGCCTTCGTTACACCAGGGATGGCGCCCTTGTAACTCTGCTCACGGAAGCAGATACGGCACATATCAAACTTGCGGATGTAGCCATGCGGACGTCCGCAGATCTTGCAGCGGTTGTACTTACGCGTCGAGAACTTCGGCTCTTTGCTCCACTTCTCGATCATTGACTTCTTTGCCACAGTTGTTCCTCCTTGCCCGTCATGCGCGGAACGGCATACCCATGAGACGCAGGAGCTCTTTGGCCTCTTCGTCCGTATGCGCGCTCGTGACGATGACGATGTTCATGCCGCGGATCTTGTCGATCTTGTCGTAGTCAATCTCGGGGAAAATGAGCTGCTCGCGCAGACCCACGGCATAGTTGCCGCGCCCGTCGAATGCCTTCTCACTGACGCCGCGGAAATCGCGGACGCGCGGAAGTGCGACGTTCATGAATTTATCGAGGAACTGATACATGCGCGTGCCGCGCAGCGTGACCTTGCAGCCGATCGGCATGCCCTCACGGAGCTTCCATGCAGCGAGCGACTTCTTCGCGCGCGTGAGCTGGGGCTTCTGGCCGGCAATCGCGGTGAGATCCGTCACAGCGGCATCGAGTGCCTTCGGGTTGCCGACGGCTTCGCCGACGCCCATGTTGATGATGATCTTCTCCACCTTCGGGAGCTGCATGACGTTCTTGTAGCCGAACTTCTCCGTCAGCGCGGGAGCAACTTCCTTCTGATACTTCTCTTTGAGTCTATCCACTTTGCGTATTCCTCCTTTCCTCGAAAATTACTGCTCGATGGGCTCGCCGCACTTCTTGCAGGCGCGCACCTTGCGCTCGCCGATGATGCGGTGTGCGACGCGCGTCGCCTTGCCGCATGCGGGGCAGACGAGCTGCACCTTGCTCGCAAAGAGCGGTGCTTCCTTCGTGATGATACCGCCCTGCGGTGCGCTCTGGCTCGGCTTCGTGTGACGCTTTACCTTGTTGACGCCCTCCACGATGACCTTGCCCTTCTTCGGCTGAGCGACGAGGACCTTGCCCTGCTTGCCCTTATCCTTACCGGAAAGAACGACGACCGTATCGCCCTTCTTGACGTTCAGTTTTGCCAGCGACAAAATAACACCTCCTCCTTAAAGAACTTCGGGCGCAAGCGAGACGATCTTCATGAAATCCTTCTCGCGCAGCTCACGTGCGACCGGTCCAAAGATACGCGTTCCGCGCGGCGTGTGGTCGTCCTTGATGATGACAGCCGCATTCTCGTCGAAGCGGATGTAGGAACCGTCGGGACGGCGGATCCCCTTAACGCTGCGGACGACGACCGCCTTGACGACATCGCCCTTCTTCACCGTTCCGCCCGGCGCTGCCGCCTTGACGGAGGCGACGATAACATCGCCGATGTTGGCATACTTACGGTATGAGCCGCCCAGTACGCGAATGCAGAGGATTTCCTTCGCTCCTGTGTTATCGCCGACATTCAGGATTGTTTCCTGCTGTATCATTGATCTGTTTCCTCCTTACTTCGCGCGCTCGACGATTTCGACCACGCGCCAGCGCTTCGTCTTCGAGAGCGGACGCGTCTCCATGATCGACACGCGATCACCGATGTGTGCGTCGTTCTTCTCGTCATGCGCGTGGAACTTCACCGTCTTCTTGACCGGCTTCTTATACATCTTGTGCTGCTCGAGCTCCTCGACAGCGACGACAACCGTCTTGTCCATCTTGTCGGACACGACCTTGCCGACTCGTACCTTGCGTACATTTCTATCGCTCATCTCTGTGAGCCTCCTTCCCATGCATATCATACCGACTTCTTCATCTTTTCCGCCCTCTCTGCGGGAGCAGCCTCCACAGAGCACTGCTCTGCGTTTGGCCTATTTCCTTGACAGGACGAAAAATCTATGCGAATTCGGCAGGACTCTTTCACCAGTTTGCCGAACTGTGACTTAGGCGTTTGCCTGCTCGCGCTGAATGGTCTTGATGCGGGCAATCGTCTTCTTTACGTCCTTGATACGCATCGGGTTGTCGAGCTGTCCGGTGGCGTGCTGGAAACGGAGGCCAAAGAGCTCTTCCTTGAGCGACGCGAGTTTTTCCGTGAGCTCATCGGCACTCAGGCCGCGAATCTCATCAACCTTCATTCACTTCACCGCCCTCTACTTCTTCACGTACGACGAACTTCGTCTTGATCGGGAGCTTATGCCCAGCGAGGCGCATGGCCTCTGCCGCCACTTCGCGCGACACGCCGTCCATCTCAAAGAGGACGCGGCCGGGCTTTACGACGGCAACCCAGTACTCAGGCGAGCCTTTGCCGGAGCCCATGCGGGTCTCTGCCGGCTTCGCCGTAACGGGCTTGTCCGGGAAAATCTTGATCCAGACCTTACCACCGCGCTTGATGTAACGCGTCATCGCGATACGCGCAGCCTCGATCTGGCGGTTCGTGATCCATGCAGGTTCCAGAGCGACGAGACCGTACTGGCCATGGCTGACCGTGTTGCCGCGCTGTGCCTTACCCTTCATGCGTCCGCGGAACTGCTTGCGGTACTTGACACGCTTTGGAAGTAACATTACGCCTCGCTCCTTTCCTTATTGTTTTTCGGTGCCTGCTTCTTGTCGGGGAGAACCTCGCCCTTGAAGATCCAGACCTTGATGCCGATGCGGCCGTAGGTCGTGTGTGCCTCAGCCGTTCCGTAGTCGATGTCTGCACGCAGCGTGTGCAGGGGAATGCTGCCCTCGCGATAGGACTCGCGGCGGGCGATCTCCGCGCCGCCGAGACGGCCGCTGACGGCAATCTTGATGCCCTTCGCACCGAGGCGCATCGTGCGTCCGACCGCCTGCTTCATCGCACGGCGGAACGCGATACGGCGCTCAAGCTGCGCTGCGATGTTCTCGGCGACGAGCGTCGCGTCGAGGTCCGGCTGCTTGATCTCTGCGATATTGATGTCAACGCGCTTCTCGGTGAGGCCCTTGAGCCCCTCCTTGATCTGCTCAATGCCCGAGCCGCCGCGTCCGATGACCATGCCCGGCTTTGCCGTATGGATCGTGAGCTTCAGGCGGTTCTTGCTGCGCTCCGTCTCCACGCGGGGAACACCTGCGGTCTGGAGGCTCTTCTTGAGGTAATCGCGAATCTTGATGTCCTCATGCAGATTCTGCGCGAAATCCTTGTCTGCATACCAGCGGGCATCCCAGTCCTTGACGATGCCAAGGCGAATGCCATGGGGATTTACTTTCTGACCCAAACTGTTTCCCTCCCTATTACTTTTCGTTTACGGCAACCGTGATATGGGACGTGTGCTTCAAAATCTTGAACGCCTGTCCACGCGAACGCGGATGAATGCGCTTCAAGGTCGGCCCCTGGTCAACGAAAGCTGAGGAAATGAACAGTCGATCCACATCCATGTCGAAATTGTTCTCCGCGTTTGCGATAGCAGAGCGGAGCACCTTCTCCACGGCGTCCGCGCCGACCTTCGGCGTGAACTTCAGGATCGCCAGAGCGTCAGCAACGCTCTTGCCGCGCACGAGGTTCATCACGATGCGAACCTTGCGCGGGGCGATACGGATGTATTTGGCGGTAGCCTTTACTTCCTGTGCCACGAATCGTCCTCCTCTCTATCAGCGCAGCGAGGTCTTGCGCTCTTCGCCCGCGTGACCCTTGAATGTACGTGTCGGCGCAAATTCGCCGAGCTTATGTCCGACCATATCCTCCGTCACGTAGACGGGAACATGCTTGCGTCCGTCATGGACGGCGATCGTGTGACCCACGAAATCCGGGAAGATCGTCGAGCTGCGCGACCACGTGCGCACAACCTTCTTCTCGTTCTTTTCGTTGAGTGCCTCGATCTTCTTCATCAGGCTCTCTGCGACGAAAGGCCCTTTCTTAATCGATCTTGACAAAGTTTTTCCTCCTTTCGTCGGACGGTAATCAATCCGACGAGGTTCTATCTGCAAGTTGCGATGCTAATACGGCTTTCTTGGGCGGTGCTCAGATTGGAGCAAATTTTTCGTTCTGTCAAGGCAGCAAACCGGACGCATAGGTAAAGCTATGTGGAGGATTTGCTGTCCGCAGACAGGGCGGAAAAGATGCCCAAGATGGGTGCCGCCCTCATGAGCCGATTACTTCCTACGATGCACAATCAGACGATTCGACGCCTTCTTCTTGCGGCGCGTCTTCTTGCCCATCGCAATCTTGCCCCACTTCGTCATCGGGCTCTTGCGTCCAACCGGCGAACGGCCCTCGCCGCCGCCATGCGGATGGTCGTTCGGGTTCATCGCGATACCGCGCGTCTCCGGACGGCGTCCGAGCCAGCGGCTGCGGCCTGCCTTGCCGATGGTGATGTTCTCATGCTCGAGGTTGCCGACCTCACCGATCGTCGCACGGCAGTTGACGTGCACGCGGCGGATCTCGCCGGACGGCATGCGCAGGAGCGCATAGTCGCCTTCCTTTGCCATGAGCTGTGCCGACGTGCCCGCGCTGCGGACGAGCTGTGCGCCCTTGCCGATCTTCAGCTCGACGGCATGGATGATCGTACCGAGCGGGATGTTCTTCAGCGGGAGTGCGTTGCCCGGCTTGATGTCCGCCTCGGCACCCGACTCCACGACATCGCCGACCTTGAGGCCGTTCGGTGCGAGGATATAGCGCTTCTCGCCGTCTGCATAGTTCAGGAGAGCAATGCGTGCGCTGCGGTTCGGATCGTACTCGATCGTCGCCACACGGGCGGGGATGCCGTCCTTCGTGCGCTTAAAATCAATGATGCGGTAGAGGCGCTTGTGTCCGCCGCCGCGATGGCGTACGGTCAGCTTGCCCTGCTGGTTGCGGCCGCCCGTCTTGGTGAGGCGGACGGTCAGGGACTTCTCCGGCTTGTCCGTCGTGATCTCATCGAAGGAAGAGACCGTCATGAAACGTCTGCCGGCAGAATACGGCTTAAAAGTTTTTACTGCCACGTTCGTACCTTCCTTTCGTCTCAGCCTTCAAAGAACTCGATCGTCTCACCCGGAGCAAGCTTTACGATGGCCTTCTTGTAATCCGGGCGCTTGCCCTCGGTACGTCCCATGCGCTTCTTCTTGCCGGTGACGTTGACCGTGTTGACCTTTGCGACCTTCACCTTGAAGACCTCTGCGACCGCCTTAGCGATCTCGATTTTATTGGCAGCCTTCGCAACGACGAAGACGTATTTGCCCTCAGCCATGAGCTGCGTCGTGCGCTCGGTGATCAGCGGGCGTACGAGAATATCACGTGCTTCCATTATGCGAATACCTCCTCGATACGGGTGATGGCATCCTTCGTAATGAAGAGCTTGTCGTGATGGAGAATGTCAAAGACATTGATTCCACTTGCCGTAATGGCTTTTACACCCGGAATATTGCTCGTCGAACGCTCCACGTTCACCGCTTCGTCCGCCGTGATGAAGAGGCTCTTTGCATCCACACCGAAGTCGCTCAGGAGCTTCACCGCTGCCTTCGTCTTCGGCGCATCGAAATCGAGGTGATCGAGAACGATGAAATCGCCCGTGCGCACCTTGTCGGAGAGCGCACACTTCAGGGCGAGACGGCGCTGCTTGCGCGGCATCGTGAAGCCGTACTTGCGCGGATGCGGTCCAAAGACCGTGCCGCCGCCGACCCACAGCGGGCTGCGCGTCGAACCTGCACGGGCACGACCCGTTCCCTTCTGACGCCACGGCTTGCGTCCGCCGCCGCGCACGAGACCACGCGTCTTCGTGGCATGCGTGCCGAGACGCTGCGACGCGAGCTGGAGGACAACCGCCTGATGAAGGAGGCCGGCATTCATTTCAACATTGAAGAACGCATCGTTCAGGCTGATCTCGCCAACCTGGTTGTGCGCCATATCATAGACTGCTACATTTGCCATACTGCGATTCCTCCTTCCTTATTCTTTCGCTGCCTTTGCAGGCTTTACGGTATCTTTAATCACAACGAATCCCTTCTTCGGGCCCGGAATCGCGCCCTTGATGAGAATGAGGTTGCGGTCGGCGTCCACACGGACGACCGTCAGACGCTGCACGGTGACGCGCTCGCCGCCCATGCGGCCCGGGAGCTTCTTCCCCTTGAGGACGCGTCCGCCCGGACCGGAGATCATCGCACCCGTCGAGCCCGGCTCACGGTGCGACTTCGAACCGTGACCCATGGGGCCGCGTGCAAAGTTGTGGCGCTTGATGCCGCCCGCGAAGCCCTTGCCCTTCGACGTGCCGACCACATCGACGAGGTCGCCCTCAGCGAAGATATCGACGCCGATCGTGTCGCCTACATTGTATTCGGAAGGAGCGGCAAGGCGCATCTCACGAATGAAGCGCACTGCCTTCACGCCCGCCTTCTCAAACTGACCCTTGAGCGGCTTCGTGACGTTCTTCTCCTTAATGTCGCCAAACCCGATCTGCACAGCGTTGTAGCCGTCCGACTCCACCGTCTTGCTGCGGAGCACGAAGTTGTTGCCGGACTCCACGACCGTCACGGGGACGACGCGGCCTTCCTCTGTGAAGATCTGAGTCATACCCAGTTTTCTTCCTAAAATAGCCTTAGCCAAGGCATCCACCTCCTATTAGAGCTTAATCTCGATGTCAACGCCAGCCGGCAGATCGAGACGCATGAGTGAATCGACCGTCTTGTTCGTCGGCTGCAGGATGTCGATGAGGCGCTTGTGCGTGCGCATCTCGAACTGCTCACGCGAGTCCTTGTTGACATGCGGGGAACGGAGAATCGTGTAGACATTCTTCTCCGTCGGAAGTGGAATGGGCCCGGAGACCATTGCACCCGTCTTCTTCGCCGTGTCGACGATCTTCGCCGCGCTCTGATCGAGTGCCTTGTGGTCATAGGCCTTCAAACGAATTCTGATTTTCTGCTGTTTCGCCAAAGTAGTTTTCCTCCTTCGTCCGGGGTCCCGCCCCAAACATTTCTCCACGGCAGTTCCCTCTGCCCCATCGGGGCATAGCCATCTGCCATGTCATCGCATGGAGTACGTCGTCTGTCGTATGATTCCAAAAGATGAAAAGAAGTTTTTGTTATACTCCCCATCAGGAAATTCCGGTCCAATTCCATCGTACCGTCATTTCCCTCGAAAAGGAGCGACGCGAGCGCGCCGCTCCTCTCCCTAGGGAATATCAATGTGGGTAATTAGCCCTCGATTGCCGTAACACGACCCGCGCCAACCGTGTGGCCGCCCTCGCGGATAGCGAAGCGGAGGCCCTGCTCGATTGCGATCGGGGTGATGAGCTCGACTTCCATCTCGACGTTATCGCCAGGCATAACCATCTCCGTGCCCTCGGGGAGACGGACAACACCCGTCACGTCCGTGGTACGGAAGTAGAACTGCGGACGATAGTTCGTGAAGAACGGCGTATGACGGCCGCCCTCTTCCTTCGTCAGGACGTAGACCTGCGCCTTGAACTTCGTGTGCGGGTTAATGGAACCCGGCTTTGCGAGAACCTGACCGCGCTCGATGTCCTTGCGGTCCACACCACGGAGCAGCGCACCGATGTTGTCGCCGGCAACCGCGCTGTCGAGCAGCTTGCGGAACATCTCAATGCCCGTAACAACCGTGCTGCGTGCCTCATCCTGAAGGCCGACGATCTCAACCGTATCGTTCAGCTTCAGCTCACCGCGCTCCACACGACCCGTTGCAACCGTGCCGCGGCCCGTGATCGTGAAGACATCCTCGACCGGCATGAGGAACGGCTTGTCCGTGTCACGCGTCGGCGTCGGGATATAGTCGTCAACCGCATCCATGAGCTCCAGGATCTTTGCCTTCATCGCATCGTCACCCTCGAGTGCCTTCAGCGCGGAGCCTGCAACGACGGGGATCTCATCGCCGGGGAAGTCATAGCTCGAAAGGAGCTCGCGAACTTCCATCTCAACGAGCTCGAGGAGCTCGGGATCGTCAACCTGGTCAACCTTGTTGAGGAAGACAACGATCGCGGGAACGCCAACCTGGCGAGCGAGCAGGATGTGCTCACGCGTCTGAGGCATCGGGCCGTCTGCTGCGGAGACGACGAGGATCGCGCCGTCCATCTGGGCAGCACCCGTGATCATGTTCTTGACATAGTCCGCATGGCCCGGGCAGTCCACGTGTGCATAGTGACGCTTGTCCGTCTCATACTCAACGTGTGCCGTGTTGATCGTGATGCCGCGCTCACGCTCCTCCGGTGCCTTGTCGATGTCCGCATAGTCCTCGAACTTCGCATAGCCCTTCTCGGAGAGAACCTTCGTGATCGCCGCCGTCAGCGTCGTCTTGCCGTGGTCAACGTGACCGATCGTGCCGATGTTGACATGGGGCTTGCTGCGGTTAAACTTTTCCTTTGCCATTTAACAATTCCTCCTTATTCGCCTTTGTTCTTGGCGACAACAGCGTCAGCTATATTCTTAGGAACTTCGTCGTAGAAGGAAACCTCCATCGAGTAGTTCCCGCGACCCTGGGTCTTGGAACGGAGATCCGTCGAGTAGCCGAACATCTCCGAGAGCGGAACGTACGCATTGATGACCTGCACGCCGTTGCGCGGCTCCATGCCGTCGATGCGTCCACGGCGGGAGTTCAGATCGCCGATAACGTCGCCCATATACTCCTCAGGCACCGTGACCTCAACCTTGACGTACGGCTCGAGGAGAACGGGGTTTGCCTTCTCCGCGCCTGCCTTGAACGCCATCGAGCCGGCGACCTTGAACGCCGCCTCGGAGGAGTCAACCTCGTGGAACGAGCCGTCGTAGACGATGACCTTGATGTCGACCATCGGATAGCCTGCGACAACGCCGCTCTCCATTGCCTGACGAACACCGGCCTCGATCGGGTTGATGAATTCCTTCGGAATCACGCCGCCGACGACCTTGTTCTCGAAGCTGAAGCCCTCGCCCGCTTCCTGCGGAATGAGCTCGAGCCAGCAGTGACCGTACTGACCATGACCGCCGGACTGACGGACGAACTTGCCTTCCGCCTTGACCTGCTTGCGGATCGTCTCGCGGTATGCAACCTGCGGCTCACCGACCTTGCAGTCGACCTTGAACTCGCGGAGCATACGGTCGACGATGATCTGCAGATGCAGCTCGCCCATGCCCGAGATGATGACCTGACCCGTCTCGGCGTCCGTGTGAACGCGGAACGTCGGATCCTCCTCGGCGAGCTTCTGGAGGGCGATGCCCATCTTCTCCTGATCGTTCTTCGTCGCGGGTTCCACCGCAACGGAGATAACGGGATCCGGGAACTCCATCGACTCAAGGATGATCGGGTTGTTCTCGTCGCAGAGCGTATCGCCCGTCGTCGTGTTCTTCAGGCCGACCGCCGCCGCGATATCGCCGCTGTAGACGATGTCGATCTCCTTGCGGTTGTTCGCGTGCATCTGGAGAATGCGGCCGATGCGTTCCTTGCTGTCCTTCGTCGCATTGTAGACATACGAGCCGGAGTTCAGCGTGCCGGAGTAAACGCGGAAGAACGCGAGCTTTCCAACGAACGGATCCGTCATGATCTTAAACGCGAGTGCCGAGAACGGCGCGCTGTCCGATGCCGGACGGTGGTCCTCTTCGCCCGTGTCAGGGTTCACACCCGCGATCGGCGGGATGTCCGTCGGGGCAGGCATGTAGTCAACGATCGCATCGAGCAGGGGCTGAACGCCCTTGTTGCGGTACGACGTGCCGCACGTCACCGGCGTCATCTCGCAGGCGATGGTCGCCTTGCGAATGGCGCCGCGGATCTCCTCCTCGGTCAGCTCCTCGCCGCCGAGGTACTTCTCCATCAGCTCATCATCCGTCTCAGCGCACGCCTCAAGGAGCTTGTCACGGTACTCTGCCGCCTGCTCCTTGTACTCAGCAGGAATCTCGACCTCATCGGTCACCTTGCCGAGATCGTCCTCGTAGACGATGGCGTCCATCTTCACGAGGTCAATGATGCCCTTGAACTCATCCTCTGCGCCGATCGGCAGCTGAATCGCCACCGGGTTCGCATTGAGGCGCTCACGCATCATGTCCATGACGTTGAAGAAGTCCGCGCCCGTGATGTCCATCTTGTTGACGTACGCCATGCGCGGGACATTGTAACGCTCTGCCTGACGCCAGACCGTCTCCGTCTGCGGCTCAACACCGCCGCGGGCGGTCAGCACGGCGACCGTGCCGTCCAGCACGCGCAGCGAGCGCTCTACCTCGACCGTAAAGTCAACGTGACCCGGCGTATCAATGATATTGATGCGATGGTCTTTCCAGTGGCAGGTCGTCGCCGCCGACGTAATCGTAATGCCGCGTTCCTGTTCCTGAACCATCCAGTCCATGGTGGCAGCGCCCTCATGAACTTCGCCGATCTTGTGCGTTACGCCCGTGTAGAAGAGAATGCGCTCGGTGGTCGTCGTCTTGCCGGCATCAATGTGTGCCATGATGCCGATATTCCGCGTTTTTTCAAGGGAATATTCTCTTGCCACTGTTTCCTATCGCTCCTTACACTGCTTAGTGTTACGGAATCTCTGATAAATCCGGCGCAGTCATCTTGGCGATCTTTTCCGCCCTCTCATCGTCGGCAAATCCTCCACAGAGCACCACTCTGCGTCCGGTTTACCTCCTCGATAGAACGAAAAATCTGTGCCAAGCTGACAAGCCTCTTATCAGCAGTCCTTACCACCGATAATGTGCGAATGCCTTGTTGGCCTCCGCCATCTTGTGCGTATCTTCCTTTTTCTTGATCGCTGCGCCCGTATTGTTCGCAGCATCCATCAGTTCTGCCGAGAGGCGCGCATCCATCGTCTTCTCGCCGCGCAGACGCGCATAGCCGACAAGCCAGCGGATACCGAGTGTCATGCGGCGATCCGCACGAACCTCGACCGGCACCTGATAGTTGGCACCGCCGACACGGCGTGCCTTGACCTCGAGCACGGGCATGACGTTGCGCAGCGCCGTCTCGAACACCTCGAGCGGATCCTGCCCCGTCTTCTCGCGAATCGTCTCGAACGCATCATAGACAACGCGCTGTGCGACGCTCTTCTTGCCCGAGAGCATAACCTTGTTGATAAACTTCGTCACCGTCTTGGAATGATATACCGGATCCGGCAGAACATCCCTCTTCGGCACAGGGCCCTTACGTGGCATAGCCCAACCTCCTTAACGATATACTGCCTTACTTCTTCTTCGCACGCTTCGCGCCGTACTTCGAGCGCGCCTGTGCGCGATCCTGCACACCAGCGGTATCGAGCGACCCGCGAATGATGTGGTAACGGACACCCGGCAGATCCTTGACACGGCCGCCGCGAATGAGGACGACGCTGTGCTCCTGCAGATTGTGCCCAATGCCCGGGATATATGCGGTCACCTCGATGCTGTTCGTCAGGCGAACACGAGCAACCTTTCTAAGAGCAGAGTTCGGCTTCTTCGGCGTGGACGTGTAGACACGCGTGCAGACGCCGCGCTTCTGCGGGCTGTTCTTCAGTGCTGGTGCTTTCGATTTCTCCTCAAGGCTCTTCCGGCTCTTGCGAATGAGCTGATTGATCGTTGGCATACTGCACCTCCTTCCTTTGTCGTCATTCCAATTCTTTTTGTATGAAAACGCAGATTCTGCGTTTTTACCGTAGGGACGTCGATACGCCAGTCCAACTGGATGTATCAGTGCTTCCGTAACATCGCCACCGCCGCAGCACTCACGTCAAGGCGGGCATATTCGCCCAGCTCTGCTCGTGTCGCCGTGCGGTTCGGCTCGATGCCCGCCGCCGCACACGCCGCAAGCAGCGCAGCAAGCACGCGATCATCCGCGTCCGATGCGATGAACACCGCCTCTGCCGCGCCGCTCTGCACGGCTTTACACACCTGATGGATGCCCGCAATACAGCGTGCTGTGCGCAATTTCTCCAGAGACATAGTTCACCTCCAAAAAGGGACTTTCACATAATATCATTCGTAAAAACCCTTGTCAACGCATATTTTACAAAGTTTTGCATTTACACTTTTTCTAGCGTATCTTTCTGCATCAAAACAATAAAATGTGTGTATTTTATGGAAAAAGCTGCTGCGCGAAAATCGTTCACGCAGCAGCCCTCATGTTTTTCCTTATGCAGCGATCGGCGGCATTCAAAGGTCCTCTTTCTTGATCAGCAGCTCCGGATGCCGCACATAGTAGGCCGTCAGCTCGACGTACGCATCGCGCTCCTCCGTGAATCGCTCCGTATCGATCTGCCACGGCAGTGTTCCTGCCGTCACCGTCAGTGCCTGTGCCGTACGATCTTGATAGTGCCCGACCTCCTCCTGCGTCAGCCATGCGTATGGCGTAACGACATGATCGAGACGCTCTGTCAGCGGTTTTTCAATGGCGTAGTAGGAGAACCCCTGCGGCGCAATCAGTTCGATCAGTGTCGGCAGGATGTTCATGTGCCCGCCGATCATGTTCCCCGCAAAATCCGCTTTCGTCAGCTGCGGATGATGCATCGAGAACGAGGTCAGCAGCCGCTCACGCAGCAGCAGCTCTCTGCGTTCTGTCATCCCCGGAATCAACGGGAACTCTCCCCCCACATGATCCCCCGTCACGATGAAGAGGCTGTCTGGATAAGCCGCCTGCATTTCATCGATGAAACGGCAGAGTGCCTGATCGGCATACCATGCACAGGCAAGCCCGCGATATTTCAGCGAGTCCTTCCGTACGCCGCGGTCGGTCAGCCGCCTCGCATCGAATCCATACTCCTCAAACGGAAGCAGATACGGGCCATGATTCGATGTCGTATAGATGAAGTGAAACGATGGGGCATCCCCCTCCGCTCGTATCCGCCGCCCCGCCTCTTCGAGAAAAAGATGGTCGTAGATCCCGAGCCAGGTACGCGGTGCATCCGATGGGCATATATCGGGGCCACCGTACGCCGCATCAAAGCCGAGCGCGGGGATGAAATGCGTCAGGCTCCCCCAGGTCAATCCCCCGCCCTACCAGAAAGACGTACGATAGCCGAGACGCTTGAGGATGAGCGGCAGAGCTGTCGGCAGCGTGTGCTCCCAGAAGAGCACATTTTCGTTCAGCTCCAAGTCCGCATCGTAGACACCGGCAAGCAGACTCGTGAGCGACGGCTGTGAGATCATGCCGCCCGAGAGGAAATTATCAATGCAGACGGTATGCTCATCCGCGCGGAATCGTTCCCCCGCCTCCATCAGCCCCAGCGGTGCGTACGGTGCATCAAAATGCACCTGCCCGTAGCTCTCCGCGAGCAGAAAGAAAATGCGGCGCGGCGGTGTGATGACTGCGCCCTGTGCCGTCCGTGCAAATGCGCGCAGGGGATCGGGCAGGAGCGGCGCATCAGAGGAAATAATGGCAGGCAGGATCACTGCCGTATCCGCATCCGTGTGCCGCAGTGCCGCATGAACCGTGCGCCGGCGCAGCAGTTTCAGTGCGATGAGGTCATCCATTGTCGCCTTGCCGAGGAACACATCCTCCTTGACCGTGACCGGCACCTCGTCCCACTCCGGCTTTTTGCGGTGACGCAGCGTCCCGCCATAGCGCAGCCAGTAAAAAAACACAACCGACAGTACGAATACACATGTATTCACTGCGTACTGCCCCGCCCCGTCCGCCAGTGTCGGATACGCAAGCGGCGGCAGTGCCAAAAGAGCATTTCCTGCGGCATAGCAGAGTGCCAGATAGGGCAGATAGCTCAGCAGCAGCCACGCGCCGTGATTCTGATGAAAGAAAATATCCGCCAGATTTCGTTTGTCCGCGTTGCGTCCAAGCAGAAGCGTTGGATTAAACGTATCGTGAAAATGTGAATAGAAAACCATCTTCCCGAGAAACGCCGTATAAAGGACAGCGGCGTAGAGGAGAAACGCCGTCAGCCGCACGGTATCCCCGACGGCGAAGTACGCAGGAAGAAACGCCCCCGGAAGAGAGACGAGGAGCAGGAGGACGAGATAGAGATATGCGTTGACATCCATCCCCCACCAGAAGCCGTAGCGGAAGCACGTCAGCCATTTTCTCCACTCGCCGCACGGCGACTTCTTCGGACGATAGACCAAGATGAAGATCAGTCGGAACACAGCGCAGAGCAGCGGCAGCAGGAGGAACATCTTCACATCCTGCTGCATCCCCAAAACAAAACTACTGAACATCGCATCTCCTCAAAAAAATGCTGCATGAAGGGTCGTCCCTTATGCAGCAGCTGCATACTTCCTATTGCACCACGTGCATCCTGCTCCGCCGTATCTCCGGCGGTTCATGCTTCTTTTGTTTCACGGGCGGTGCATCCTTGCTGCGGTCCGCGATGCCGAGCAGCATCCCCATCCCCGCCATCGTCACGATCAGCGACGAACCGCCGTAGCTGATGAACGGCAGCGGCACACCCACGACGGGGAGCAGTCCCGCGACCATGGCGAGATTGGCAAGTGCCTGTCCGACGACAAGGAAGATGATGCCGAGAGCGAGCACCTGTCCGAACGTATCCTTTGCCCGCGTCGCTACGCGAATGCTCGCGACCAGCAGAACGGCGAACAGGAAGAAGATCAGCAGTACACCGAAGAAGCCATGCTCCTGACTGAAAATCGCAAAGGCGAAGTCCGTATGCGCCTCAGGAAGGTACTCATATTTGCTCACACCGTCGCCGAACCCCATGCCGAAAATACCGCCCGAGCCGATCGTCGAGAGGGACTGCACCATCTGATAGCCCGCGTTCCGTGCATCCGACCACGGATCGAGCCACACCTCCATGCGCTTCATGCGATAGGGCTGCAGCGTCCCGATCGCAAGTGCCGCCAATGCGACAGGGATCAGGATCAGCACCCAGCGGCGCGGCGGAACGAGCAGGACGAGTGCCATAAAAAGCGGCACACCAAACACGATGCACGCCGTCCCAAAGTCCGGCTCACGATAGACGAGAAACGCCATGAGGAGAATTGCGCCGAATGGAATTGCAACACGCGGCCAGTCACGATCCATGCGGAACCGCTCCTTCGCGAGCACCGCCGAGATCGAGAACGAGCCCATGAGCACGCCCATGAGCTTGGCGAACTCCGCCGGCTGAAAGCTCAAGGGGCCAAGGGCGATCCACCGCTGCGCGCCATTGATCGTCGTCCCCACAAAGAGCACCGCCACGAGCAGGAAGAGATTGATCCCCAGCCCGATGAACATGAGCCCGCGCAGCCGCTGATAGTTGATCCGCCGGCAGAGCCAGCAGGCAACCGTACCGAGCAGAAGCCATTGGAGATGCCGCTGCAAAAAATAATACGGATTCTCGAAGTTCATTGCCGCCAGCACATAGCTCGAACTGAACACATTGATTGTTCCCGTCACGAGGAGAATCGCCATGACGATGACGATCGGCTCCGTCTCGCTCTTAAAGAGCGTATACCGCGTGCGCATCACACATCCCCTGCGGGGCGATGTGCCACGAGCCGTCCGATCTTTGCGCCGCGTGCACTGAACTTTCGCTCATACTCCGTCATGATATTGTCCGCCTCGCCGAGCGCATGAAGATCGTGTGTCACATCCGTCAGACGCCACCCCTCACGCTCCATAGTCTCAAGCGAGTAGGCAAAGAGCCCTGTGTTATCCGTCTTGAAACGAATCTCGCCGCCCTCCCTGAGCACCGTGCGGTAACGCGCGAGAAACACCTCGCTCGTCAGGCGGCGTTTCGCATGCCGCGCCTTCGGCCACGGGTCGGAGAAGTTCAGATAGATCCGATCGACCTCATGCGGGGCAAAGAGCTCCGTCAGACGCGCCGCGTCAAAGACAAGCAGACGGACATTCGTCAGCCCCCGCTCTGCCGCCTTGCGTGCCGCGAAGTAAAGCACGCCCTGCTGCGCCTCGAGCCCGACGTAATTCACCTCGGGATGACGTGCCGCAAGCTCCGTCAGGAAATCCCCCTTGCCGACACCGATCTCCACGTGAAGGGGCGCACTGCGTCCGAACTGCTCCGCCCAGTGCCCGGCAGACCCTGTCCAGTCCCCGCCGAGCGGCGTGACAAACGCCGCATAGTCCAAAATTGCCGTGTCAATCCACGGCTTTCGCCTCAGTCTCATATCCCCATCCCGCTCCGTATGAATAACGCGCCCCCGTCAGCGCAGCAAGCACGCAGAGGGGGCGCATCGCATCAATCGTTGCTTACCAGATCTTGCCCAGCTGGAACCAGACACGGCCGCGTGCGTTATTCTTCGGTGCGACCGACGAATCCGAGCCGATGCGCCGCGCATAGTCGAGACGTGCAAACCAGTCGCCCGGTGCGCTGTACGCCGCGCCGATTCCCCAGCCGCGCAGCGACACGTGGTTGTCTCCCTCGTCCACCGGACTCTTGCTCACGCGCACAACACCCGTATCGTAGAACGTGCTGAACGTCAACCCGCGCACAGGCGTATGCCAGCGCAGTTCCGCCGTGCCGAGCACGCCCTCATCGCCCGAGCCCTCGCCCTGTGCGTAGGCACGCACGCCGTTCGGGCCGCCGAGGTAGAACTCCTCCGAGCTGTCAAGATTGCGGCTCGCCTTCTGCCCCGACACCTTCACGAGGAAATCCGTCGCGTGCCCAATCTGCTGCACGGCCGTCAGGTCAGCCTCGAGCTTGGCATACGTCCCCTCGTCGACATTGTTGACCATGCCGAGCACCGTGCTGTAGAACGAATCATAGCTCAGCGTGCCGAGCGTCAGATTCGTGCTGTAGTCGAGACTCAGCCCGCCCGACTGCTGCGAACCGACTAGTCCCGCGTAGATGCTGTGCGTATGCTTCTTCCCCTCAAGGTCAAACGCCGTAATGTCGTCCTCCAGATCGCGGTAGTTGTACCCATAACGCAGGGCGAGACTGCGGTTCGTCTGATGGAAAATCGGCACGCGTCCGAAGATCGTCACCGTCGTCGACTTGCCCTCTGCGCCGATCTTCGCGAGCTGTCCGCCAACCTCGTAGTTCATGCGCGAAATGCCCACGCCGAGCGTCGAGCCGCCGCGTCCGACCACCGTCTCATAGTTTGCGTAGAAATTGCGCAGGCCCCCATTGGAGATCAGCCCGCCGACATTCACCTTGTCGCCGGTACCCGACGGATCGTAGAGCGTCTCCTGCAGACCGTAGCGATAACGGCCCGTCGAGGGGCTGCCGTAGTTCTCCACATAGAAAATCGTATTGGACTCCTTCGAGTCCTCGATGCGCACTGTCAGCTTGCTCGTGCCGAACTCCCTGCCGGGGCTCAGCACACCGACCGCGCGCGCGCCCGTCGCATCCGACACCGAGTAGAGCGCCGTCTCGAGCTTATCCGTCGTGATGATGTCATCCGCCTTCAGCGCCGCAATGATACGTTGTGCCACAGGCGTCTTGAGACGGCTGCGGTTGTCAATGGCGATCTCATCATAGCGTCCCGGGATGATGCGCAGGACGACCGTCCCGTCCGGGCTGTCCTGCGGCGGGAGGTATGCCGCTGCAGCAGGATAGCCGTGGGTGCGGCAGTATGTCGTCAGAGCATCCACCGTGCGGCGCAGATCGGCAATCGTCTTGCCCTTGCCCATCCCCTCCTGCAGGAGCGTGACGAGCGGCGCCTTATCAAGATTCAGATCGGGAGCCTCCAGAATGAAGTTCTCCACCGTAAACGTCGCATCATAATGATCCTGCTGATACGTCGGCGTCCGATCCTCCACACCGATCTCCGGCGTCAGCAGCTCACCCGCAATATCCGCCTCAGGCCGTGCAAGCGACGGCGCGGCATCTGCCGCCGTCCCCGCACACAGCACCGCCGTGCAGAGCAGCGCTGCTGCGCCCCTATGCGCCTTCTTCCATCTGCGATGATACATTCCACTATGCACGATCGAACTCAACTCCTACATGATGCTGTCGAACACTCTTCCTCATCTGAGGTGCCATTGTACTAGACACACAAATCCATTTGTATTCTAACACCTTCATAAAAACATTTCAAGGAACCATGCGTAAAGCGCTGTGATATTTCCGCCGTCATATTGGCAGAACCCATCAACGCGTGGTATGATAGAGATGCAGCAATCAGGCTTTAACGTCCGAAAGGCGGTGCTTATATGGGCGTCATTAGCAGAGAGATTCCACCGCTTTACCTTGACGCAATCAGACGCTTTCGTCTCATCGACGACACCTTCTTCTCGCTCTGCTTCGACGGTTTCAACGAGGGAATGCAGCTTCTGCTCCGCATCTTCTTCGACCGTTCGGATCTCATCGTAAAGCACGTCGTCACGCAGCGCACCGTTGGGAATCTATATGGACGCGGGGTACGCTTCGACGTACTCGCCGAGGATTGTGACGGCAAGCTCTACGACTGTGAAGTACAGCGGGCAGACGAAGGCGCTGCGCCACGCCGCGCCCGCTACAACAGCAGCATGCTCGATGCACGGGAGTTGCCGAAGGGAAGCACATATAAAGACCTGCCGGAGACATGGGTCATCTTCATCACAGAGAATGACGTTTTGGGCTGTGGTCTGCCGCGTTATCATATCCGCCGTACGATTGAAGAAACGGGCACACCGTTTGACGATGGCGCACATATCCTATACATCAACGGTGCATGCCGTGATACTACTGCACTTGGTCGCCTGATGCAGGATTTCTTCTGCCCGAACCCGGCAGAGATCGCTTATCTGCTGGATATTCCCCTACACGAGGTTGAGTCACTGGCACGAGGAAAATCTGCATGACACAAAAAAAGAAAGACAAAGTAAATATTCTATTCGTCTGCCACGGCAACATCTGCCGCTCGCCGATGGCGGAGTTCGTGATGAAACATCTCGTTCGCGAGGCGGGACTGACGGATCGCATCCGTGTCACATCCAAGGCACTCCATACGGATGAAATCGGCAGCGATACCCACCATGGCACGCGTGCCGTGCTGGACGCACACGCCATCCCATACGAGAAACGCAGTGCGGTGCTCATGACACGCGCCGACTATGACGCCTATGACATCATCATCGGAATGGACGAGGAAAATATGCGCGACCTCGCCCGCCTCACGGGCGGCGATCCCAAAGGCAAGGTACACCGCCTCCTCTCCTACATCGGCGAAAACCGCGACGTCGCCGACCCGTGGTACACAGGGAACTTTGACGTGACCTACCGCGACGTGGATGCGGGATGCCGCGGGCTGCTCGCGGAACTAGAAAAATAAAACAAAATAAAGAGCGCCCCATCGACATAGTACCGTCGATGGGGCGCTCTTTATTTTGTTTTGTAAATCTCAGCCGAATACCTCGTCAACGATGGTATAGACCGTGTCGTCGAGGACGTTGATGTCGTTCTGACGGATGTCCACTCCGTCCTTCACCACGTTGATGGCGGGCGGAACGGGGTCAACCTGTGCCGTCGGCTTACGGCTGTACTGATTCGTGCGGTCGAGCGACGCGTTCTCATACGCGTACTCGTCCGGCGTCATCTTGCTCACCTGCGTCATCGCCTTGTAGTACTCATAGTCGGGGATGTATGGCCCGATATAGAGTGCCGTTTTGTTTGCAGGATCCTGCACAAAGCGATAGTTCCACGACACGGAGTCGCCGTCTGCACCGTTCGGCGCATGATACGTACCCTCAACGGCATAGTATCCGACGCGCAGACGCGCATTCGGCGAACGATAGTCAATCGTGCCCGGAAGCGGCGTGTCGCTCGGTACAATCTCCGGAACCTCATTATGACTGAGGTTTTTGCCCATTGGCGTTCCCGTGTAGTGGTCGGGTAGGCCCTCATTGATCCAGCGCTCCTGCGGGTCAGCCTTCAGCACGATCTCCTTCGGCGTGATCTTGCCCTTGCCGACATACGGATTCGGCGGTGTCACAGCAGTACCATCCGCATGGACAATCTGATAGTTCGCGGCATCCGTGCCGGTGAGATCAACCTTATATTTGACATTCTTATCGCCGACCACGCCGCGCCCCTGATTCCAGACGTTATCCTTCCACTCAACATCCTTGTCCGCATATTTTGTCGCATCGACTGCCACGTAGGCTGCTGTGGTATTGTTTGACACGGTTCCCGCATTCACTTCCCTGTAGAACACAGTATCCTCCCCATCATCGGGATGCGTCGGTGTTCCGCTATAGTGATGGAACTTGACGAGATTGTCGCCGCCCGTCGTGATGGCTGCCGTCCCGTCGTACTCCTTCGTCAGATAGTTCGTCGGATCAGCAATCAGCTTGCGCTTCGTGATCTGTCCTTCTGCACGCAACACGTCATACATTCCTGTGTCATTGAACGTAAAATTATCTGCATTCATGACAAGATGATAATCAACAGGGTTCGGATTATTCGGGTCTGTACTGACATGCACTAAAGCATTTTTTCCGTCGCGGTATTCTCCGGTAATCGCCTTGACATCATTGTTCCTCAGGGTTCTTGTCAGCGTGTGTCCATTCTTATCCTGCCATGTCAC
>JABZYJ010000070.1 GCA_015265235.1 Selenomonas sp.
TAGTACGTAGATGTCGGCCGCCTCATGAAAACTGCTTCCGTTGGATAGACCTAAGTAGTCCGCAGCGGTGTCGTATGCCAAGATGCAGGGAGCATCCTTCAGCAGATCGCGCAGATAGTCATTATATGTGTATATGGCCATTGTCCTCATCCCTCCTTCTATGTCTTAGTCATATCTTATCGGAAAATGATGCTTGCTGTCAACGAATGAACATCTATAGATCACGATACATCCGCTTATTTGCCTCTTCCTCCTTTGCTGCATCAGACTTGAGTAACCTGAGGTGTCATATATTCAATTTTTTTGATGTTGTTCAAGGCTTTCAACCACAAAAACGCGATTGTAGTTGTTATTCCTCCGGAAATTTCATAAACACCATCCAGACTGTCTTTCCTCTACGATTCCCGAAAAGCGGCTGTGCCGGAAGCAATTTCAAAATGTCCGCTGTACTGATCTGATCTTCCGACCATTTGAAAATCAACACGCCGTGTGTCCGCAGAACGCGCATGCACTCCTCGAATCCTCGGCGGAGATCATTCTGCCATGTGCTTTCAAGGACGCCGTACTTGATGCCGAGCCATGAACTATTTCCGGCTCTGCGCAGGTGCGGCGGGTCGAATACGACAAGACGGAAACTCTCGTCAGGAAATGGAATCTCTCGGAAATCAGCGATCAGATCGGGTCTGACCTCAAATCGTCGTCCATCACATAGCGTTTTGCCAAAGCTGCGATTGTCCATGAACACAGCCGCAGGATGCTCCTTGTCAAACCAGAACATCCGAGAGCCGCAGCAGGCATCAAGTATTTGTTTCATCGCTTGCTCACCAGCTCCGGATTCTCGTAGATGTTGCTGATTATACCCGCAATGCCGGCAACATCCTCCAAGTCATAAATCTCTCCGTCTGCCTCGGCAACAAATTCACCATCAACAAGTTTCACGAGATAGTACTCCCCAAATTTATCCCGAAGGATATCTCTCTCGTAAATTTCTTCTCCGCCTATGTCATTCACGCCGGTGTACTGCATGATTGACCCTACACCTTCTACATGGCAACTTTCACCACCCCAATCCGTGTAGCAATAGGCTGAGGCTTTGTTGTTTTCGAGGTGGATTTTCTGTACAGGGTACATTGTTTCCCAGAATGTGTCCCACACCCTAAATTTTATCTCTCGCATGTTATGTCTCCTCCTCCACGTACTCATGCTCCTGCGCGTCGTAGAAAAACACGGGGAACGGTAAAGCGGTTCTGTCTCATCATGTAGTGCCTACACACTCTGTTGCTCCCACAAAAGGGGCAAGGTTTCAACTCCGTTTTGTTCTCCATCACTTCACCCTTTATAGTCCTCAAACCTCTCACAGGATCGGAATATGATCTTGTTGTTCGCCCATCGCTGCAATCGGCGTGTCTCTCGCGGTGCATTCGGCTTATCGTAGATCATGACGTATGGATCGTATCCATGCTCGCGCAGCCAGCACACTCGTTATCTCGTTCCACACGATACGTCATGTTTGTTGCCCCCCTTTGTGTACTCTACGATTCTGAGTGCAAGGCCTGTGCCATGTCACTTTCAAAGAGTTGGATGCGTCTATAGATCACGATACATCCGCTTATTTGCCTCTTCCTCTTTCGCTGCATCAGACATGAGCGTCCATGTTTTGAGTGCGGAATTATCGTCCCGCATGGTGGCGACAAGGCTCGCATAATGTTCGTTCCCGGAGACAGCCTCGGCGATAATACCGGGTCTGTCTTTTACTTTTTCCGGCGCAGCGATCTTGTAGCGTCTCATGTCGTTCCGATCGGTTTTTACCGCTTTGGCGAGCGCATCCATTTGCACTTTGGCACGGTTCATTCTTTCCGTTGCACGATCCAGCCGTGCTTTTAGTGCATCGTATCGTTTCTGATACGGCGCATTTTTCCGCATGATGCCGAGGGCGATTTCTTTGATTTTTTCCTTTCCCTGTGGGGCGTCAATCTGTGCGGCCAGACGTTTTTGCCACGCGTCCAGTTTTGCTTTCTGCTCGGCCAGTTCCTGTGCTTTTTTCGTCAGCGCATCACTTCGTTCGTCGAGTGCACGCTTGCGATCCTGATACTCCGCATAGGCATCCCGATCATCAGGAGATGGGATCGGCAGCCTTTGAAAGGCTGCGATTTCCTGCTCCAGTTTTGTCCGATCATTTTGCAGATAACCTTCTTTCTTCTTCCAAGCACGAAGAGCTTCTCGCAGCTTTTTGAGTCCTCCCTTTGTGTAGATATTTGCGCCCATCTGCAAAGCACGATCCATGGAGAGGACTTTCTTTTTTGCCGCTTCCAGTTCACTTTGCAGGCGTTCCACCTCCTTCTTGTAGCCATAAAACCGTTTGCGCATGATGTCATACAGCTGACGTGTTGTATAGGTATCCTGCTGGTTCTCTGCGTGCGTTTCCGCAAAGAGTCCCTGCGCTAATGCACGCATGGTGACCTCGATGTTTTGCGCCGCCTTTGCGAGATCCTTGCGAATTTGTGTGTTGGCGAGCAGCATGTCGTGTGTGATGAGCTGGATCTGCTTTTGTATGTCCGTATTCTCCAGACGGGCTTCGAGAGCGTCAATTTTCTCTTGAAATAGGTGCTGCTCGTACGTCAGATTCGTAATTTTATCGTCGAGTGCCGGCAGCAGCTGACGGTATGCAGCCAGTTCTTCCGGTGTTCCGTTCTTTGGCTCGGATAGATTTTCTTTGAACTCTGTCCAGTGACGGATGTCCGCCAAAATTTTCTTGTAGGCCTGATACGTCTCCTTTTCCTCCGCTGTCATGTACTCGATTTTTGCGCTTTCGTGTGCATCGTCAGCGGAAATGAGCATCCGTTCCAGATGCTCATACGCATGTACGGCTTCAATAAAATTGCTGCGAAGTTTGCCGACATGTGACGTCGGATCGTTTTCACTTTCGGCAAATTCCTTCGATGTAATGATGGCCTGAATGGATTTTTGAAGACGTTCATTCTTTTCACTGTGTGCATCCTCTTCGATGCTGTGTGCAGCGCGTTCGGCGGCAAAAAGTAAATCCCGGTATTCTTTTTTCAGCGTCCGATATTTTTTGATGCGTTGTGCCTCTACGCTGTCTTCCTTCAACGTACCATTTCCGACATGTTCCTCAGGAATTCGATGCAGAAGATTGGCGAGAAGGACATCACCATTCATACGGGCTTCCTGTTCCTGTGCTTTGAGACTTCGGCGATCGATGCGGGCACGGTGACCATACTTCTCCAAAACACTGTTTGTGATCTCTTCGTAGGATGCACGTAGGTGAGGGACATAGGTGCGGTCTGCCCATTTCCGGTCGATGGGAGCACCGTGACTGCGGATCGCTTTCTCTGTTCGATCCTTTGCATTTTTACGCAGTGGATAGCTGAAATAGGCGGATCGTTTTCGCTCTTTTTTCTTTTCGGCCTCGTCGATCAGACGTGTCGAAAACACTAGATGAACGTGAAGATTATGTGTCCCATCGGACATGGCACCGATCTTATCATGCACGGCAAGTGTGTAGTAATGATTCGGCAAATTCTCTTCAATAAAGCGGTTCACGATCTCCATATTCTGCTCGAGCGTCAGTTCATTTTGCAGCGCAAACTCGATCTCTTTGTAGCGGGCGGCATTCTTTGGTGAGTATCGATCTGCTGCGCGGAAAAATACAGTGGGTGAACCTTTCGCCCAGGCGGGAAGACGATGCTGCTTGTATACGCAGTCTCCACGCTCAGAGAATCCCTTTTCGCGATTGATGTATTCGACGTGACGCAGTGCACTGATCGTATCTTTCTGACGCGCAAAATTTGCTAGGATTCTGTGGGCGGTTCGCTCGGCGTATTGCCTTCGTCCGTCAGATAAATCCCATCGCACAGGGGGATTTCGTTCGGTTCCGAGGTGTCCCAGCAGATCGCCCGTAGCAGCTGGCAATGGCAGCGCAGCGTCCTCCTGTTTAGGACGTACCACATGGAGTTTGGGCAGTTGGCGCACTGTGGGTAAGGCTCTGATGGAAGGAGCATGGGAATCAATTCGCTGACCTTCGTTAAGGTCGGACTTTGAAATGTTTTTGCGGAGGATAACCTTTCCGCCTTGTCTTCTAAACTGTTCTCGCTCATCATTTTTCTCCTTTCGTTTCTTCTCGAGAATGGACTGCATGGAGGCATCCTCGAACGTGATGGGAAGATCGCCGAGCACGGCGGCATGAATACATTTGGCGCGGAATGTTGTACTGCCGTTTACGGTCAGCGGTTCCTTCATCGTCTTTTTTGCAATCATAAGAGCAATGCTGATTGTGTCATACGATGGATCCTCTGTGAGGGCAAGGCCCTTCTCCGTATTCGTGATTTTCCCGTAGGGGCTCGAATAGAGCAGCCATGTTTTTTTGTCCACAGCATCTGCTTTTTGTGTCGATGAGATGACGTTATCCATGTCCTGCGGCAGACGTTCACCTTCATTTTTGTACTTGCCTTCTCGATTGATATAGTCGCAATGAAGGGCGGCCTTGATCTGCTTTTTTGTTCCGGGATGTTTGTCATTTTTGACGGTAAAGTGGTATAGAGCCATGATGTTTTTCTCTCAAATCGACAAAAAAGCGGCAGTGTACTGTGTCCCAGTTTTTTCAAAATGGGAAGCCAAATTCGATGAAGTATTGCCCACAGAATGCCAACCGCAGGTTCAGGGAACGCAGGTGACCGACAGAAAAATTTCGTTGCTGTGCATGGGGAGAAGGTGAAGCAAATTCGTTCGAGGAGAACGAATCCGCGAGCGAAGACGAGCAATAAAATTGCGAAAACCGACCCCATGCACAGCAGAAATTTCGTCCGCGCAGCGGCGTAAACGGCACTCAGGCGCAGCGTTTCGGGCAACCGAAATGCATAAGTGCGCCCAGACTAACTCTGTTAGTCCTATTCTATCAAAACAAGGATTGAAATGTGGGCAAGATGTGGGCAAGATGCTTCCCATTTTGAAAAAACTGGGCGGTTACGTGTTATACTCGACGTGAAGAGCATGCTGTGGTAAATGGGGTGAGGCAGTGGAAAGCAAACAGCAAAAGCTGGCGCGTCTTAAACGGCAGTTGGTGGAGACTAAGGAGCAGATGGATGCGGTTTCGGCAGACATGGATGCGGAGCGTAAAAGAGTCCGTTTTGGGAAACTTTTGCGCGTCGGCCTCATTGCCGAGGAAGCCGGTATTTTGGATTCCTACAATGAGAACGATCTCTACCTGCTGCTCGTGATGAACCGTGAATATCTGTGTCATCACGGTGAGGTTGGAACATCCGGTGCGTTTGCCGCAATGCACAATTTGGGTGAGTTAAAAGAGGAAAGGACTTGATGCTGCAATGGCGATGAACGTAACGGCACGTCTGGCCAAAAAGCAAAAACAGCTTGATGGAATGTTGAGCAAGCAGAAGGCGATGGAAGAACAGATTCGTCACATTCAGGAAGAGATGCAAGGTCTTGCAAATGAACGGGTGAAGCAGTGGACGGATGCGCTGCGGGTGGAGCTGGAACGAAAAAATAGTTCCATCGATCTCACTTGCGTGCCTGTTGCCGAGGTGGCAGAGTGGCTGCTCTCGCGTTACGGTGATCGTGGATCGACGACATCGGAGGGATTGGTTTCGGAAGCATCTGTGCATGAAACTGCCGAGGGAAATCCTTCTGGTGATGTGAGTCAAGCGTCCGCACCGGAGGAGACATTCCATTCTGAATCTGCTGTGTAGTGACTTTGACAGAGATACGACGAGGATGGTAGTATATGGATAAGCGACAGCTTTCTATGGACGAGATACAACGCGCGTTGAAGGAGCATCAGCGATGGTTGGACACAAATCATCAGTCCGGTGCTCAGGCAGATTTCTCCAACTGCGATTTTCGCAGCTTCGATTTTTGTCATGAGAAACGCGGGGAGCTGCGTGAGTTTCGTTCCATGAATTTTCGTGGAACTGATTTTTCCGGTGTTTCCTTTGAACGACTGCATTTTAAGGACTGCGACTTTACGGATGCAGTGTTAGATGATGCGTATCTAGAAAATGTTCGCTTTGAGGACAATGATTTTCGGAACGCCAGCATAGATGGTGCATATATTATTGGGTGTGAGTTCAAACACAACGATTTCCAGAATGCATTCCTTGGACATGCGAAGATGGCAGATTGCGTGTTTTTGGACAACGAGTTCCACTATTCTCACATGAATGAAATACGTGTAACGCAGCCCTGTCGGTTCGAAAGCAACCATTTTCATACGACAAATCCATGTTTGTCAGATCTTTCCAATACAACGTTTCTTGGTAATTCGTTTGTCAACGGTGATTTTTATGGATGCACCTTTGATAATTCTTCATTCGAAAAATGCAATTTCAGGCAAAGTGGTTTTTTGAACTGCTTCGTCGAAAAGTGTCAATTTAAGCAGTGCGAATTGGAGCAGGAGTTTATCCATTCTACCTTTACTCCACGCAATGCACCGGCGATCCACTTCGCCTGTGATTTAAGCTCTCAGACCATCTGTGGGAAGAATTTGTTCAATGGTAGATCCTTTATGAAAGTGGATGATTTTATAAAAAAACTTTCTAATATGCCGGCTACAACGAAAGAGGATAAGGTACATAAAAAAATGTTACTCTCGCTCGGAAAGATGCTCAAAGAAGCGTGTGTCGAGTATCACAGACGTGATGATTATGTCAGATGATGGAGGAGTTACCATGCAGTATTGGGTAGATGCACAACGATTGAATGACTTCATCGCACTCCGTGGAATGACGATTGATGATGTCGAAGCGGAATGTAGTACGAAGGGACGACATGATGTTTTTCAGCATATAGTAACAGAGGGGGGACCGACGCGTGAGTTTTTTTTGATTGGTGAGATTGGTCGGGCGATCCGCATTCCAGATCCGGAGTTTGTAAAGTATAAACGCGAAGAAGGAGACAAGACGGATGATCTTGCTGCAATAAAGAAAAAGCAACTGATGCCGCTTGATTATGATGAAAGTCATTATATTGATCAGAGTATGGGCATCGAACGTTTGAAGGAACACGGTATAATCTAATGCAATGCCAATGTGCGAAGTAGTGCAAAAGATAGGATTTTTTAGCCTCCTTTCAAGATATACTGTATATATGGTATGTCTTGAAAGGAGGCTTTATCTATGCGACTATTTATCGCAGAAAAACCGAGTCTTGGTCGTGCTATTGCTGAAAACCTTGGGAAAGGTGTTGCGAAAGATGGCTGCATTGAATGCAGCGGTGGACAGGACATCGTGACATGGTGTTTTGGTCATATCTTGGAGCAATGCGATCCTGGTGAGTATGATGAAAGGTATCAAAAATGGGTGATGGACGATTTGCCCATCATCCCGGAGAAGTGGAAGCTGAACGTCAAAAAAGATGCTGCGAAACAGTACAAGATTATCAAGGAGCTTGTCAAAAAGGCGGACTACATCGTCAATGCCGGTGATCCGGATCGTGAGGGACAGCTGCTGATCGATGAAGTTCTCCAGCATCTTGGCAACAAGAAACCGGTGAAGCGAATTCTGCTGAATGCGCTGGACACAAAGAGTGTCGTCCAGGCACTCGGCGATCTGCGTGACAACAAGGATTATGCCGGACTGCGGGACAGTGCACTTGCCCGCAGCCAGGCAGACTGGCTCGTCGGAATGAATCTCTCGCGTGCCTATACGATCATCAGTCGTGATGCCGGATATGATGGTGTGCTCCATGTTGGCCGCGTGCAGACACCAACGCTTGCGCTTGTCGTGAGACGTGAGGAAGAGATCACTCATTTTAAGCCGACGACACATTATGTTTTACGCGTCACTTGGCAGCATGAAGGTGAAAACATACCGACGGTATGGAAAATGAAGCCGGACATGGAGGGACTGGATACGGAGCATCGGCTGCTCTCAAAGGAGATCGCTGAAGGACTGCTGACGAAGATTGAGCTCGCAGCAAATCACGGAGACGGTGCCCGGATCACGAGTGTCGAGCAGAAGAAAAAGCAGGAAGGGCAGCGACTCCCGTACAGTCTTTCTACATTGCAGGTGGAGGCAGGGCGGCGATACGGATTATCCCCGCAGCAGGTACTCGACACAATGCAGTCTCTCTATGAGATGAAGCTGACGACCTATCCACGTTCCGATTGTGAGTATCTTCCTACAAACCAGATGGATGATGCTGGCGTCATCCTGAACAATCTCGCCGGTATCGCAGAGCTGTCGGGGATTGCTGCTCGTGCAGACACGGCGATCGTCTCCCGTGCGTGGAACGACATGAAAATCTCTGCCCATCATGCGCTCATTCCCACAACCATAGGGGCAGATATGGCGAAACTCTCGGATGAACAGCGGAAACTATATCTTCTTGTGGCCAAGGCATATCTCGCACAGTTTTATCCAATCCATCTGTATGAAGCAACGAGGATCGTTGTTACGTGTATAGACGAGGAGTTTGTCGGGACAGGAAAAACGATCCTGGATATGGGCTGGAAAGAAATCTATCGTGGGGACAAAAAGGACACAGATGAAGAGGATGAGGAATCCGCTGTCCTTCCAACGGTCGCAGAAGGGGATGTCCTCAGTTATGGAAAAGGAGAAATCAAAGAGAAAACTACTACGCCACCAAAGCGTTTCACGGATGCGACACTTCTCCAAGCGATGAAGGAAATCCATAAATATGTCAAAGACAAAACTCTTGCCGCGAGCCTGAAAGAGTGCAAGGGAATTGGTACAGAGGCAACGCGTGCAGGGATTATTGAGGGTCTCAAGAAGGCAAAATTTGTAACCACGACGAAGAAGTATCTCACGCCCACGGATATGGGACGCAGAGTCATATCCATCCTGCCTGATAAGATTACTTACCCCGATACAACGGCTCTCTGGGAAGCCGATCTGGATCGGATCGCGGAGAACGAGATCCCGTTGGATACGTTCGTTGGAAAACAGGTAGAGATCATCAACACACTTCTTGCCGATGTGAAGACCATGAAGATCGAAGTCAATAAAGATCTTCCTGTCTGCCCAAACTGCGGCAAAGTGATGCGGCTGCGCAAGGGGAAGTATGGGAACTTCTGGGCATGCACCGGTTATCCTGCATGTAAGACCAGCGCACCGGATAACAAGGGAAAGCCGGACTTTGCGGCGAAAAAAACAGAGAGACTTACCGAAAAATGTCCCTGCTGCGGGAAGACACTGCGGCAGATCAAGGGGAAATTTGGGACGTTCTGGTCGTGTGAGGATCGCGAGAGTTGCAACGCTTCCTTTGCCGATCACAAAGATAAACCCGTTATCGTGAAATGTCCGGCATGTAACAAGGGGTACCTCAGACGTGCTGAGAGTAAAAAGAAGAAAGGCTCATATTACTGGTACTGCTCCGAGCGATGTGGAGCTGCTCCAATATGGGATAAAGGTGGTCTTCCGGATTTGAAAGGAGGCAAAGAATAATGGTACAGATGGCTGCGTATGAATGTCCGAATTGCGGACATCGGCAGGATCATCCTGGTGCATGTGACAGATGTGGAGCACAGACGAAATAGCTCTGTTTTGTCCCATAGACTGTTATGGTGTATTTATGAAAATAATCATATTGTTTCCTAACAGTCTATGGAATCCTTCTGTGGGAGCACGTCAATGTTCATGAAATATCCAATAAAAACATCTGAATCACATAGTAATACCATATC
>JABZYJ010000071.1 GCA_015265235.1 Selenomonas sp.
GTTCTGCTTAACCATCGAGATATAGCGGAAATC
Source organism: Selenomonas sp. (assembly GCA_015265235.1). GTDB lineage: Bacteria > Bacillota > Negativicutes > Selenomonadales > Selenomonadaceae > Centipeda. Next base: position 34 of record JABZYJ010000071.1, read on the forward strand.
GCCGTTATAGGAGACGATCTGCTGACGCACGGTCGAGAACTTCAGCGTCACGCCTGCGACTGCCGCCGTATCCGACCAGTTCGCGCCAAGACCGGGCGAGGCAGCAGGATCATCGATGATTTCGCCCGTATTCTTAAAGTTATCCTTGATGAAGTTCGTGCCTGTCGTGATGTTGCCGACACGATCCGCCGACGATACCGTCGAGCGCCCGCTCGCGATAACGTCCTTGTACCCCTCCTGCACGAACTCTTTCGTATAGATGTCACCCGTCAGCGTATTGAGGTAGTAGCTCTTGCCGTCACTGCCGTCGAGGGAAAGCATCTGGTGCAGGAAATTGGCACTGTCCGTGTTGCTTGCATCGTTAAAGAAGGCTGCCTGACGATCATCGAGCGTCTTGGCGAGGCCACGGTGACGTGGTACGTTCTCATCCGAGATGGAGAACGGCTGGCGCAGATCCGCCTGCCCCGAAAAGATATAGCGGTCACCGAGCTGGGTATTGCCGAGCGAAATGATCTGCTGAATCCCCGCCTTCATCTCGCGCGCAATCGCGGGCCAATCGCCGCTGTTTTCATCCTTATCGTCATTCGCGCCCTGAATGGTCTTTGCCTTGAACGTCTTCTGGATGTCCTCCATGCCCGCCAGTGCCGTCTGGGTTGTGTTCATCCACGAGATGCCCGCTTTGACGCTGTCCTGATAGCGGTTGTTCTCGCCTTCGGAGACGTTGTAGCGCAGATAGCGCGAGTAGTCCACGGAGTTGTCCGAGGGACGGTGGAGCTTCTTCCCGTCGCCCTGTTCCATGAGTTTCGACTTGGTGTAGTCCAGCTCATTCAGATCTTTTTGGTAGCGCTGAACCATGTAGTTACTGCTGATACGAATCATCGTTCATCCCTTACCTTCCGACGACGCCCGTGCTGTTAATGAGGCGATCCAGGATCTCATCCATCGACGTCAGGACACGTGAGCACGCGCCGTAGCCCGTCTGGAACTTGAGCATATTCGTCAGCTCCTCGTTCCAGTCCACACCCGCTGTCGACTGACGCCATTGGTTGATCTGCACCATGAGATCATCCTGCTGCTTCATCTTCTTATCGAGGTTCTCGGCATCTGCACCGAGCTCATTCATCACACCGTTGTAGTACTGATTGATGGACACCGATCCAACCGCGCGCTGGCGCTCGTTCGTCGGCAGACCGATCAGCTCTGCCACATTGATCGTATTCGCCTGATCCTTGTTGAAGAACTTGCTCAGTTCGACCGCCATCGTGCCGTCGCCCGTGCCGTTCATATCGGCAAAAGAATAGGTATACGTAATCGTACCGCCCGTAACCGTCGGCAGCATCTTGCCAATCGGATTGGCATGGGTCGGAGACGCCGGCACCGGGTCGACGATCTGACGAGCGGCGACGAGATTCTGCCCGTCCGGAGCCGTCAGCTCGTCGCTGATCTTGATGGCATTGATGATCTGCATGGAGCGCATCTCATGGATGTCGGCAGCGATGGTCGTATCCACGGCCGTCACCGTTGCCGATGTCGGCGGCGTGCCGCCGCTCGTCGTGCGGGTCACGCTCTGCGCCGTTGCCGTCATCCAGCGATCCCCCGTTGTCGGGTCGACATGCCACGCATAGCGCTCGCCCGTGTAGTTGTTGCCCGTTGCATCGCTGTGAAATGCGTTGCGTCCGAAGAAATTCGTCCATGTCGTCGACGCATTGTCGATGCCTGCGCCGAGCTTGTGCGCATCATTGAACGTCGTCATGAGCGTTGCCGAGATATCCGCAAGATTGTCGATATATCCCTTGTCCTGCACGATCGTATCCTGCAGCGCCTTTAGGATGCCGCCCTGCGGGACATAGCCGATCCCGCCCGCCTCCTTAATGCGCAGCGTATAGTCGTTGATGCCGTAGCGCTCGTTGTCGATCGGCGGGCTCATCTCGATGGTGAGATGGCTGTCGCGCTGGACGAGCGTCATGCCGTTCGAGACGACGGTGTACTGTCCGTTCGCCTCCTCATAGACATTGACGTTTGTGATCTCCGAGAGCTTATCCACGAGGAGATCACGCTGGTCGCGCAGGTCGTTCGCCTTGCCGCCGTGATTCTCGGCGAGCATGATGTTCTGGTTGAGGACGGCGATCTTTTCCGTAATATTGTTTGCCTTGCCAACCTGGATGCGCATCTCATCGTACTGTGCATTGATCTGATCCTGCAGCTGACGTGCGCCTGTCTTGATGCGGTCGACGAGGTTGTTTCCCTTCGTGATGACCGCCGTACGCGACGCCGCGTCGCTCGCATAGTCGGAAAGGTTGACCCAGGCGCTGTAGAACTGCTGCATCGCATTGAGGACGCCCGTCTCCTTTGCGTCGTTAAAGACCGCCTCTGCCTTATCGTAGTTGGTCTTGTACGTCTTATAGAGGTTCTGCGTCGAGGTCTCCGACCAGAACTGCTTGTCCGCGTAGATGTTGCGTGCACGGTTCAGCGCGATGACATCGACACCGCCGCCGACGTAGACATTCCCATAGAGGGACGGCCGCTCCTGATAGTTCGTCGCCGCCGAGTCCACGCGCTGACGCGAGTACCCCTCTGTCGAGGCGTTGGTAATGTTGTGCCCGGTCGTGTCAAGCGACAGCTGGTTGTTCTGGATGCCCCGCACCATCGCATTGAGTCCGGCAAATGTTGACCGCATATTCCCTCACTCTTTTCCCTGTTTGGAAATCCTGATTATTCCATCCGTTATATCGTTATACGTCCGCATCGAACATGGCGATCTCACGCCGCAGTCCGACGGGCGGTCCTGCCACGGGCTGAGAGCGTCCGTAGGTATCGTCCGCCATCGTGCCCGAAACGACGTTGAGCTGATAGCGGATAAACTCCGCACTCTTTTCCAGCAGCTGCTCTGCCGTGCGCACGCGCTCGCGCAGTCTCTCATGCCGCGCCTGCACAGCGCGCATAGCGCGTACCGCAGCGAAGTGCTCCCGTGGATTCGGCTCGCTTGCAACGGCGGCCGCCATGCTGTCCGCCTGCACCTCAGCGAGGTACTCTGCCTGCCGCCGCGCGAGTGCGCGTACCGCAGAGAGGCTCCGCTCAGCGGCCGCCGTTGCGTCGCTGATCCCCGCACCAAAGGCACTGTGCTGGAGCGCAGCGACGAGCGCATCATAGGAGGCGAGTGCCTCCTCCGCGGCAGAGAGCTGCTCTTTCAGGAGCACGAGTGCCGCACGGGTCTCATTCGTCATTGCCGTTCACGCCTTATAGTCCAGATTCTTGCGCAGATGCCGCACCTGCTCCGTGCCGCCGCTCCCATACACGGGGTCGACCACGGCACCGCCGATACGTCCGAGCTGACGGTTCACTGCCATGAGTGCACCCTCGATGAGGAGGGCATTCCCATCGCGCAGTTCCTTCGTCTCCGCGACAACCTTGCTCAGCCTGCGGCTTGCCGCAAGCACGCTGCGGTGGACAGCATCGCTCGGTGCGAGGAGCGCCAGCTCCTCCATATTCGTCTCGGCACTCACACCCGGCGTTGCCTTCGCAATGTGGGCGAGATGCGCGAGCCGATCCGTCTCGAGCCGCTCCACCGCACGCGCGAGAAAATCCTCCTCGGCAGTCAGCTTTTCGAGTGCCTCCATGTCGAGTGCGACGAGAATCTTGCGTTTCTTTTCCTGCACGACACGGATCTTCTCATACTGACGCGAGAGCTCTTCGAGCGTCGCCGTAAATGCATTCCACATGAGCTGCTCCATCAATAGCGCATGGCGAGCATCTTGGCTGCGATATCCACCGAGGCCGGTGCATAGCTGCCGTTCTCGACACGTGCGGAGACCTCCGCAACGCGCTCTTTGCGAACATCGCTCATGCCGCGCAGCTGCTGCAGGATATCGCCAAAGCTCTGCGCCTCGCCCGAAAGCTCGAGCGCATCCGGTGCCTGCACGGCTCCCGCCGCATCCACACGGCGCGTTCCTGCTGCCGGTGCACCGGCGTAGAGTCTGCTCACTGCTGCGATTGTCTGATTTCTGATTAACATATCGTTCACCACCTGTATCTCCGAACCGATCGCTGCACGCACTTCGCGTCTTTGCTGCGAAATGAGTTCGGAATCCTTTCACCTTCTTTATCGAAAAAAAAAGATACGTACTTAAGATTTTTTTCTTAAGTACGTATCGGAGATTCTTACTTCCCGCCGAGCGTCACATAGCCGCGGCGGCTGCTGCCGCCTTCCGACGTGGTGCGCATGCCCGAGGCGCTCTGCTTGCTGACGGCTGCCTTCAGCTCGTCACGCATCTCCTTCTGGCACTTGTCGCAGTACTGCCCCTTCTGGATGGGGGAGCCGCACTTCTCACACGGGTAAAAGATATCCACATGACTTGCGAGGAAGCGTCCCTCGCGAATCATGCGGCGAATCACCTGCTCCTGCACACCCGTCGCCTCGACAATCTCGGGAATCGGGCACTTCGGATGGTCACGCACGTACTCGATGATCTCCTTTTCCCACTTCTCTTCCTTCTCGCGGCAATCCGCGCAGATGCGGGAGTTGTTGATTGAAACGAACACCTTCCCGCAGCTCGAGCAGTTCTTCATTTTTCCTGCCATCGGTCAAACTCTCCTCTCAAAACAGCGGATCGGCATATCGTAGATCCTATCCTATCCCCTCATTCATACACCGTATTCTACAACAGGACGAGAGAAAAATCAACAAACAAAGATTCGGCTTTCTACTTTGTCATCTTCCGTGCAAACATGCCGCCCTCAGGCGTCAGAATGCGGCAGCTGTTCAGCACCACGGCAAGCGTTGCCGTGTTGTGAATCGCAGCGGCTGCGAGCGGGCTGATCGCGCCGAGCGCACCAAGCAGCATCGCCGACGAGTTGACGAGCAGCGTCGCCTTAAAGTTCTGATGCACGAGATGCATCGTCCGCCGTCCGAGACGCAGTGCCTCCACGAGGCGGATCGGATCCTCGCCGTGAATCGTCACCGCCGAGGACTCTGCCGCAATATCCGTCTGCCGACCGCCGAGCGACACGCCGACATCGGCAAAAGCGAGTGCGGGCGCGTCGTTGATGCCGTCGCCGACCATCATCACCGTCCCGCGCTGTTTCAGCTGGTTCACATAGCGCGACTTATCCTCAGGCAGGATCTCCGCATGATAGGAGTCCACATCCATATCGCGCGCCACCTCGGCCGCGACTGCCTTAGCGTCGCCCGTCAGCATGACGATCTCGTCCACGCCGCAGCGGCGCAGCTGGTTCAGCGTCTTCTTCATCTTCGGACGGATGGGATCCTCGATCCCGATCACGCCGATGAGACGCATGTCACGCGCAACAAAGAGCACATTCTTGCCGGAGGTGGACGCAGCGAGATCCTCCGGATCCGTCACGCCGTTCTCCTGCAGGAAACGGCGGCTGCCGACGCGGATCGTTCCGCCCGTAAAGCCCTCGAAATCCGGCACCTCGGCGAGCATCCCGCGCGCTACGATCGTCTCGGAGGAGCGGTGCTGCGGCGCATGCCATGCCTTTTCCTCCACATACTTCTGGATCGCCACGGCGAGCGGATGCACGGAGTGCTCCTCGGCGGATGCCGCGAGCAGGATCATCTCCTTCTCCGTCACGCCCGACGCCGTACGGATGAACGTGATCTCGGGGATGCCGACCGTCAGCGTGCCCGTCTTGTCGAGTACGACCGTATCCGTGCGTGCAAGCGCCTCGATGTAGTTGCCGCCCTTCACGAGAATCCCGCGCTTGGCCGCCGCGGCAATCGCGGCCGACATCGCCGTCGCCGTTGAGAGCTTCAGCCCGCAGGAGAAGTCGATGAAGAGCAGGTTCAGCACACGCCCCCAGTCGCGCGTCGCCCCGTAGACAATCGCCGCCCCGAGGAAGGACACGGGCACGAGATAGTTCGCCATCTGATCGGCAAAATTCTGCACGGGTGCGCGGCGCGTCTGCGCCTCCTCGACGAGGTGGACGATGTGGGCGAGCGACGTATCGCTGCCCACCTTCTCCACCGCGATCACGAGCTCGCCCGCCTCGACCACGCTGCCCGCGTAGACCGGCGTGCCCTCCTTCTTCATCGCGGGGGCGGACTCGCCTGTCACGGACGCCTGCGTCACCGCCGCATTGCCGCGCAGAACGCGGCCGTCGATGACGATTTTCTCCCCTGCGTGTACGGCGATCGTATCACCGGGGCGTACCTCCTCCACGGGCACCTTGCGCTCCACCTCGCCATTCGGCGTCTGCTCCACGAGCCAGACATCGCGCTGACCGAGGGACAGCAGCCCCGAGATGTGCGAGCGCGCCTTTTCCGCCGCGTAGCTCGTCAGCATCTCCGCCCCGTTGCTGAGTGCGAGGAGCATGAGGCTCGACTCGGGTTTCCCCGCGAGCACCGAGGCGATCACCGCCGTCGTCGTGAGCGTATCCGCATTCGGCTGCCGCTCCTCGATCAGACCGCCGATGCCCGTCTTGATGAAGTTGCGCGAAATCGCGAGCACGAGCAGCGAGCGCAGCACCTTCACCGAGGCAAAGAGCTCGGGCGCACCGCGCCGCAGCAGCTCCATCGCCGCAAAGCTCGCGAGCGAAATCACCGCATCGCGGCGGAACTCCGCCAGCCGCTCCGTCGGCGTCACCGCCTTCTCTGCTGCCGCGCGCACGGCACGCTCTGCCGCCGTGAGGACACGCGCCGTCGGGAGCGTCCCCACATGCCAGAGATCCACGCATTTCTCATGGGCGGATACCGCCACCACGGCAGGGAAGCGACGCAGACGCGCCGCGAGCTGCTGTGCATCCTCGCGCGGCAATGCCGCCGCGAGACGGATCCGCTTATGCATCACTCGTGTCATACCTTCCATCCCCTCATCAGCGACAGTGCCCACCAGAGCATCTGAGAACCCGAGGGCGTATTGTTGGAGATCACCAGCTGGCGCACGCCGCGCATGATGAAGACCCCGGCGACCAGCGAGCTCAGATCGAGTGCTCCGCCCGTACTCCGCTGAATCCACGCGCTGAGCGACTCCACTGAGCGGCGCACGCTCTTCGCGAGCGTTGCGGGCGGCTGCACCTTGCCCTCGGCAAAAATCGCACACAATCCCTCCGCCAGAACGAGGACATGTGCCTCATCCTCGGGCGCATAGATGAGCAGGATGCTGCCCGACTCGGTATTCGTGCGCACGGCACGGATGAACGGCAGGCGCAGGAGACGATCCTCCAGCACCTTGGCAAAGGCTTCCGTCAGATACGGCGTACGATAGCGGCGCCGTCCCGGCGAGGCATGGACACAGGAAAAGACCGCCGTCGGCACTGCACAGGAAACCGGCATGGCAGACGGTGCCTCCGTGTGCGCCAGCACGTGCGGATGCTTTCCATGCGAGCGCTCCGGCGCAGCGAACAGGCCGCCGCCCAGTCCATGCAGGATATTGCCCTCAGCAGGGCGCCCCCCTGTACCAAGGATCATCTGACGCGCCATATTGGCCAGTGATGCGCCGAGCATCAGTCCGGACAGATACGTCATGATGCCCGCCTCCTCGCATGGGTGCGCATATAGTCCTCCACGCGGCGCAGCTCCGCATTCGCGCGCAGGCGCTCCGGCTCATAGGTGATGAGAATCGACCCCGTCGCAATATTGGTATCCACACGCTCGATCTCCACGAGCGCATTCAGCCGCTCATGCACCTGCTTCTCGAGCGAAGCATTGTTCACGAGCTGCTTGCTGTAGAGGCGCACCCGTCCCGGCACATAGGAAGCGACATCCGTCGAGCGGATGAACAGATCCATCGCCGAGTGCGGAATCGCATTCTTGATCGTATCGAAAATACTCATTGAAACCCCCTTCTCTTTATCCACATTTGTTGAAAAAGGGCTGCGCGCAGCGATGCGCAGCAGCCCCCGTGGCGTGGAAGTCTTAAGGAAGCACTGATAAATTCAGCGATTCCTTACTTCTCCGATGCAGCCTGTGCCGCGATCAGATCCTCGAGCTCCTCCTTCTGACGCTGGAGCTCAGCGAGCGAGAGATCCGCCGTGCCGGCCTCGAGCGCCGCCAGCTGCTGCGTGCGCTCCTGCATGAAACGATAGCCAAAGATACCGGCAACCGCACCAACTGCAAGGCCAATCCAAAAATCCGTCTTCGAGAACATCGTATTTCCTCCTTTGCCATATCGCTTTCCCGCGTCTGCCGAGACTCCCTCCGCAGTCCGCCGAAAGCCCTCTATCCTCCTTGGCGCCTTGTCCCGCCATAGGGCAAGCATCTCACGAATCCAGACGAAATAAATCCGAATAAAGAAAGACCGCCCACTGGCAGCCTTGACGGATTCCTCCGTGAGACAATGATAATTCCTGCGCCGTGAGGTATGACGAAGCCGCCATCCTCTCTGGAATCATCTCGTTGTTCTCAGTATATGTGAGAATGATGTATCTGTCAATAGTTCTTACATAATCAGGAATAACTATTGAAATCACTTTTTCTTCGTGCCATAATATGCGTAAATACTGTAATAATTCAAAGGAGTTCGTCATGAAACATGATCCCCGCCGTCTGCCCCGCCTCCTCATCGCAGTGCTCTCCCTCGTCCTCCTCTATGCTGTCCTCAACCATCTCCCGGCGGGCGAGGACGGTGACCCGCCGACCTATAAGGCAGAAATTCTCCACGTGGAGAATGCTGCGGGCGGCACAACCTCCTTTGCGCCTGACAGCGCCGCCTATGAGGTGCGCATCCGCCTCGACTCAGGTCCTGCGGCGGGGACGGAGGAGACCATCCTCCATCACACCTTCAACAATCCTGCCTTTGACATCCACCCGGAGGAGGGGGAGCACATCCTCGTCCGCCCGACAGGGAGCGACTATGCCATCGTCGACTACGACCGGATCCCCGCCATGCTCCTCCTCCTCGCTCTCTTTGCCGCCCTCCTCATCTGCTTCGGCGGTGTGACGGGCGCAAAGGCACTCCTCGTCCTCCTCTTCGCCGTCCTACTCATCGCGAAGGGGCTCATCTCCTTCATCCTCTATGCACCCTCGCACATCATCCTCTGGACGCTCCTCATCGGCAGCATCATCACCCTCGCCACCCAGCTCATCGTCAGCGGGCGAAACGTCAAAGCGGCTGGTGCCATCATCGGCACCATCGGCGGCATCCTCGTCGCGGGCATCCTCGCCGTCATCGCCATCCACGGCACCTACCTCACAGGCATCGCCGAGGAACAGGCGGGCATGCTCAAGGCACTCTACTTGCAGGCGGTGGACTTCCGCGAGCTGCTCTTTGCGGGCATCGTCCTCGGTGCGCTCGGTGCCGTCATGGACGTTGCCGTCTCCATCGCCTCCGCCCAGTACGAGATGAAACAGCTCGCCCCCAAGACGAAATTCGACGTTCTCGTCTCCTCGGGCATGAGTGTCGGCCGCGACGTCATGGGCACCATGGCGAACACCCTCGTCCTCGCCTACATTGGCGGTGCGCTCCCGCTCATCCTCCTCATCTCCGCGCAGCCCGATCTCCCGCTCCGCCACTTCCTCAACCTCAACATGATCGCCACCGAGATCG
>JABZYJ010000072.1 GCA_015265235.1 Selenomonas sp.
CCTTTACGACAGAGGCAGGCCGCTCGACCACCTCGCCCGCCGCGATCTTGTTGATGGTCGCATCGTCCAATACGTGGATCCGTGTCATCCCTCCCCCTCCTCCTTTCGCGCCTGTTCCTGCAGGCGATAGAGTGTATTCAATGCCTCAAGCGGCGTCATCGTCATCACATCGAGCGCTCGCAGCTCGTCGAGCGTCCCGCCCGCAAAGAGCGACGCCATCCCCGCATCGGACTTTTTCTGTGCCGATGTCTCCTGCGGTGCGCTCTGCGGCGCAGCCGCCTCCAATGCGTGCAGGATCTCCTCCGCGCGCTCCGTCACACGCTGCGGCAGACCCGCGAGGCGTGCGACGTGGATGCCGTAGGACTTATCTGCCGCCCCTGCGACGATGCGCCGCAGGAACACGACATTTTTCCCCTTTTCGCGCACGGCAATACAGTAGTTGCGGATGCGCTCGTTCTCCATCTCCGTCAGCTCATGGTAATGCGTCGCAAAGAGCGTCTTGGCGTGGATGCGGCCGTCGATATGCTCCACCACCGCACGCGCGATGCTCATGCCGTCAAAGGTGCTCGTACCGCGCCCGATCTCATCGAGAATCACGAGGCTGTCCTTCGTCGCCTCGCGCAGAATCTGTGCGACCTCGTTCATCTCCACCATAAAGGTGCTCTGCCCGCTCACGAGGTCATCGCTCGCGCCAATGCGCGTAAAGATGCGGTCAACGGGTGCGATCTCCGCCGTGCGTGCAGGGACGAAGCTGCCGACCTGCGCCATGAGCGTGAGGAGAGCGACCTGCCGCATATAGGTGGACTTGCCCGCCATGTTGGGTCCCGTGATGAGCATTGTCTCCGTTCCGCCGTGGCTGAGTTCCGTATCGTTTGGGACGAACACATCGCGCTGCAGGATGCGCTCCACCAGCGGATGCCGCCCATCACGGATGCGGATGCCGCCGTCCGCGCCCACGGTCGGGCGGACATAGCGATAGGATGCGGCCGCCGCCGCAAGGCTCTGCAGGACATCGACGCGCGCAATCGCACGGGCGACGCCTTGAATCGGCACGAGCTGCTCGCGTACGCGCTCGCGCAGCTCTGTGAAGAGATGATACTCAAGGGCGGTGATCTTCTCCTCTGCGCCGAGAATCTTCGCCTCGAAGTCCTTCAGCTCCTCCGTGATGAAACGCTCCGTATTCGCGAGCGTCTGCTTGCGGATATAGCCCTCGGGCACCTGATCGCGCCCACTGTGGCGCACCTCGATGTAGTAGCCGAACACCTTGTTGTAGCCGATCTTGAGCGTCTTGATGCCCGTCCGCGTGCGTTCACGTTCCTCCATCTCCTGCAGGAGGGACTTGCTGTCATGGGAAAAACGGCGGAGTTCATCGAGATCGGCATGATAGCCCGCACGAATCATGCCGCCCTCGCGCACCGAAAGCCCCGGCTCATCCACGAGCGCACGCGTGAGCTCGTCACGCAGCGCATCAAAGGTCTCGATCTCCCCTGCTGCACACACAAGGAGGCGGCTCGCTGCCGCTGTGAGACACGCGCGCACGGCGGGCAGGGCGGCGAGGGAGATGCGCAGGGCGACGAGGTCGCGTGCGTTCGCCGTCTGCGTCTCAATGCGTGTCAGGAGCCGCTCGAAGTCATAGACCGTATGCAGGGCATCGCGCAGGTCAGCGCGCAGCGTACTCTTTTCCACCAGCTCTGCCACCGCATCCAGCCGCGCATCAATGCGGTGCGGCGTGAGCAGCGGATGCTCGAGCCACGATTTCAAGAGGCGCGTTCCCATCGGTGTGCGTGTAAAGTCGAGCACGTCAAAGAGGGTGTTCTTTTTCCCGCCGTCGCGCAGACTGCGCGTGATCTCTAGGTTGCGCAGCGTATCGATGTCGAGCTGCATCGTCTCCGCCGCATCGAGGAAGGAGAGGCGGTTGATCTGCGAGAGATCCGCCATCACCGTCTCATGCAGATAGGCGAGGAGTGATGCGAGCGCCGCCCGCGCCCCCGCATCGTGTGGTATCTCCTCCGCAGGGAAATGCTGCGCGGGAAGTTCCGCATCCGCATCCCTACCGACGACGGAGCCCGCACAGTGCGGCAGACGATGCGTCAGAAACGCCCGCACCTCATCGGCGAGAGAAAAGTCCTCCATCAGGAGCAGCTCTGCCGCCATGCGGCGATAGAGCTCATCCATGATCTGCTGTGCCGCGTGCTCGCCCGCGTAGACGGCATAGAACGCCTCGCCCGTCGTGATGTCCGCGCCCGCGAGGACGAACTGCCCCGGCGCAGGCTCGTGCAGGAGGACGATGTAGATATTGGACGCATCCCGCAGTACCTCATCGGAGAGTGCTGTGCCCGGCGTGACGACCTTCACCACCTCGCGGTGCGTCAGGCCCTTTGCCTTCGGGTCGCCGATCTGCTCGGCAATCGCCACCTTGAACCCCTTTGCGACGAGGCGTGCGATATAGCTGTCCGCCGCATGATAGGGAACGCCGCACATGGGATTCTTCTCGAGATCACCGCTGCGGCTCGTCAGCGTCAGTCCGAGCTCCTTCGCCGCCACCTTCGCGTCGTCGAAGAACATCTCGTAGAAGTCACCCAGACGAAAGAAAAGAAGCTCGCCCGGATGCGCCTCTTTCGCGGCGAGATACTGCTGCATCATCGGCGTCACATTCTGCGCGTCCATCACAAACCTCCTAAAGATAACGATATAACGCTCCTCGCGAACACTTCGTTGCGCAAGTGATCGTGTGCTTATTCGCCTAAATACCTGCGGATTCCAAACGCGCTTCGCTTGAACGAATAAAATCCGCAGGGGGCGAAACGCACACTTTACTCACTTGCTCCACTAGGGTTCGCTATGGAGCGTTACACCGTATGAGCAAATCTACCGAACAACCTCGCCCTTCAGCACCCAAGTCTGCGGCTGCGTGATCTTCACCTGCACAAAATCGCCCACGCGCTCCGCCCCATGCGGAAAGAGCACAATCTTATTCGTGCGCGTGCGCCCGCTCCACACGGCGGGATCATTCTTGCTCGCACCCTCAACCATCACCTCGACCTGCACATTGCGCAGCCCCTCATTGATGGCGCGGCTGATCTCGTTCTGCACTGCCATCAGGCGCTCCAGACGCGTGTGCTTCACGTCGTCCGGCACCTGCGCCGCCATCGCTGCGGCAGGCGTGCCCGACCGCTTCGAGTAGAGGAACGTATACGCCGCGTCATAGCGCATCTCGCGCAGGAAATCCAGCGTCTCTGCGAAGTCCTCCTCCGTCTCCCCGGGAAAGCCCACGATGAGATCCGTCGTCAGGCTCGCCCCCGGCAGAGCCTCCCGCACGCGCCGTGCGCGCTCACGGTACTGCTCCACCGTATAGACGCGGTTCATCGCCTTCAGAATACGGTTGCTCCCGTACTGCACGGGCAGATGGATGTGCTCACAAATATGCGTACCGTTTTTGATCGTGTCGATCAGCTTGTCGCTGATGTCCTTCGGATGCGACGTCATAAAGCGCACGCGGCGAATCCCCTCCACCGCATCCACCATGTGCAGAAGATCGGCAAAATCCGCCTGCCCGTGATCTTTCCCATAGGAGTTGACATTCTGCCCGAGGAGCGTCACCTCGCGATAGCCGTCCGCCGCTGCACGGCGCACCTCCGCCACGACCTCCTCGGGCATGCGGCTGCGCTCACGTCCGCGCACGTAGGGGACGATGCAGTACGTACAATAATTATTGCACCCATACATGATCGGCACCCACGCCGAGAGTGTCCCGCCGCGCGCGATGGGCAGATCCTCCTCCACCGCGTGCGCATCGAGCGCGACATCCACCACGGGCGCGCGCTCCGCCGCGATCTCCGCGACAATGCGTCCCAGCTCCTGCACCTTGCCCGTGCCGAGCACAAAGTCAATGTGCGGTGCACGGCGCATGAGGTTTTCCCCCTCCTTCTGCGCCATGCAGCCCGTAATCCCAAAGATCAGCTGCGGATGACGCTCCTTGACCTTCTTGATCTCGCCGATCTTCCCGTAGACCTTGTCCTCTGCCGTCTCGCGCACACAGCACGTATTGATGAGGATGACATCGGCATCTGCCGTCTCCTCCGTCCGCACATAGCCCGCCGCCTGCAGCTGCCCCTCCATGCGTTCCGCATCGGCGACATTCATCTGACAGCCATAGACTAGGATTTTATACCGTCCCCGCATTCATTTCCCTTCCGCAGCATATAACATAAAAAGTCTGGAAGGAATCCTTCCAGACCGCATTTCATATTGGAGGCGACACCCAGAATCGAACTGGGGATAAAGGTTTTGCAGACCTCGGCCTTACCACTTGGCTATGTCGCCGAAAGATGGAGCGGAAAACGAGGCTCGAACTCGCGACCCCCACCTTGGCAAGGTGGTGCTCTACCACTGAGCTACTTCCGCAGATGATCTTCCCGCGCCGCAGTGACGCGACACTTAGACAGTATAGCGATAAACTGTGCCGCTGTCAAGTCCAAAATTTGCAAGGCAGAAATCTATCCCCTCAGCACTCCGCCAGCTGACGCTGTGCCTCACGCAGACGGCGCAGGCTCTCCTCCTTGCCGAGGATGGCGAGGATCTCCGTCGCGCCGCCCGGCGTGACCTTCTGCCCTGCCGCCGCGATGCGCAGCACCCACATGACCGTGCCCTTCTTCCAGCCCTCACGCTCGATACACTCCTCAAGGAGTGCATAGAGGAGATCGTTCTCCCAGTGATCTCCGTCGAGGGCATCGAGAATGCCGATCAGCTCGGGCAGGAGCTCCGCTGCCGCCGCCGGTGTGACCTTGTTGCGCTTGTTCTCATAGAGCGATGCGTCAAAGGGCGGCAGATTTACGAAGAACTCAATCTCCGCACGCACATCGCTGAGCCGTGTGACACGCGTACGCAGGAGACGCGCCATCGCATTCCACTGCGCCTCGACCGACGCGGGAAGCTCGCCCGCATAGGGGCGCGCCGCTTCGGCAAACGCCGCATCCGTCATCGCCTTGAAGTACTCGCCGCTCATCCAGCCGAGCTTATCATAGTCGAACACGGCGGGAGACTTCGACAATCCTTCCAGCGAGAAAGCCTCGATCAGCTCGTCCATCGAGAAAATTTCCTGATTCGTCGTCTTCGGGCTCCAGCCGAGAAGCGCGACGTAGTTGACGATCGCTGCGGCAGGATATCCCATCTTCACGAGATCATCAAAGCTCGTCGCCCCATGCCGCTTGGAGAGCTTGCTCGTCTTTCCCGTTGCGTCGTCCCGCCCCATGACGGGCGCGAGATGGACGAATACGGGCGGCTCCCAGCCGAACGCCTCATAGAGGAGGACGTGCTTCGGCGTGGAGGTGATGAACTCCGCCCCGCGAATGATATGCGACACCTTCATCAGATGATCGTCGATGACATTGGCAAAGTTATACGTCGGCATCCCATCGCGCTTAAGGAGCACCTGATCCTCGAGCTCCGTGTTCGGAATCGTCACGCTCCCGTGCAGCACGTCGTAGAACGTCGTCTCACCGACGAGCGGCATCTTCTGCCGAATGACGTACGCGTCGCCCCGATCGAGATGTGCCTGCACCTCCTCGGGCGTGAGGTCGCGGCAGGTACGCGGGTAGCCGCCGTAGGACTTCCCATCCTCTGCCGGTTCTGCCTCCTCCGTCTGATGGCAGAAGCAGCGATAGGCATGCCCCTCCGCCACGAGCTGCTCGGCGTACTGCTTGTAGATCGCCATGCGCTCGCTCTGCACGTATGGACCGAAGTCTCCGCCGATCTCATCGGGTCCCTCGTCGGGGATGATGCCCGCCGCGTCGAGCGTGCGGCGGATGAAGTCCACCGCATCCGCAACGTAGCGGCTGCGGTCGGTATCCTCGATGCGCAGGATGAATGTGCCGTCATTCGCACGCGCGAACAGATAGCCGTAGAGTGCAGTGCGCAGATTGCCGATGTGCATATAGCCCGTCGGGCTGGGTGCAAAACGCGTGCGAATTTCCGTCTGTGCCAAAATACTTTCCTCCAAAAAACAATCGTGCCGTCACAGGGCGGCACGAATCGACTGCGTTATTTCGCTCAGCCGCGCAGATAGCCGCAGAGCGCACGGAACATGATGAGCGAACTCATCGCGCCCGGATCCTCGATGCCGATGCTGCGCGTACCGATGAGCGCCGCACGTCCGCGCCGCGCGGCGATGGTCTTCGTATACTCCGCGCCCGCACGTCCCGCCTCGAGCGCATCCTCCAAGCATTCGCGCAGGCTCTTGCCCTCCGCGTTCTCCGGCAGGAATGCGTCGCGGATCGGGATCAGCGTATCGAGCATCGTCTTATCCCCGCGCACGGCTTTCCCGCGTCGCTGGATCGCGTCGATGCCGGCAGAGAACAGCTTTTCAAAGCTCGCCACATCGAGCCGCGTCTTCGCGCCGACCGCCTCGCCCGCGCGCACGAAGGCAATCCCATAGAGTGGCCCCGCCGCTCCGCCGACATTCTCAATGAACGCACGACCGATCTCGTGGAGCACCTCCGCGAGCGGCGCGTCCGCCGGCAGCTCTGCGAGGCGTTCCTCCGCCGCCGTAAAGCCGCGTGCCATATTGAGGCCGTGGTCACCGTCTCCCGTCTTGGCATCCACGGCCGTCAGATAATCCTTCTGTGCCATGATGGCAGCAATCACTGCATCTACGGCATCACGTATGTTTGCCATTGTCTGCACCGTCTTTCCCTGTTGTAAAAGTACTGCGCTTTGTCAGTACATTCCATACATTACTCCCATATTCTCATTAGCATTATAGCACGGTATTCTCCATAGGAAAAGAGGAGAGACACATTTTAGGGAAGCACTGATAAAGGAATCGCTGATAAAATGAAGTTCATCGGATTCTCGGCAGCGCGCGGAAAATTATGTCACTGGGTGCATCCATGCGTCCCGCAATATATTTATTATATTCCCCGATTTGTCAAGTCTTGCGACGTATTTTTTTTTATGCTATCATAAAGACCAAGAAGGTGCGCCTTAGGTGTGCGTATGTCTTATCAATGTCTAACCTACAGATTTTCTAGGGAATCCGATTTGATTTCGGTCAAAGTGAAACACTTCGGTGAACGCGGAAGCCGAACTTAGGGTACCCACCTGCTTTACGCAGGTATAGACATATAGGACGTACGGCATTTCAGACCCCTCTCTTCCGGTCAGAGCGGAACTGCCGCAGGGCAGCTTGGTTCTGACCTTTTTTGTCGTATATTTCGCCCCCAATGAATGGCAGGAATTTTCCAAAATAACACGAATAAAAATATAGATAATACTATGTGTTTGACAAGGGAGATCGAAATGTCGGATCTGGATACAACGAACGAAGAGACCGCTGCCGCATCTGCGCCCGCAAAGCGGCGCGGCCGCCCCAAGAAGCGCGTGCAGGAGGGAACGGAAACGGCGGCGAAGAAACGCGGCCGTCCGAAGAAAACCGAACAAGCCGCACCGACACGCCGCGAGCGCCCGAAGGAACTGGTCTTCGCGCTCGACATCGGGACACGCAGCGTGATCGGCATTGTCGCCGAACAGCGCAACGGACTGCTGCACATCCTAGCGACCGACCGCCTCGAGCACCGCACGCGTGCCATGCTCGACGGGCAGATTCACGATGTGCCGCAGGTCGCCGCCATCATCCGTGAGGTCAAACACCGTCTCATGGAGCGTACAGGGCCGTTGACCAGTGCTGCTGTGGCGGCGGCAGGGCGCGCCCTCTACACGATGACAGCGGATGCCGAGCAGGACTTCACGGGCACGATTACACCCGCGCAGCAGCGCGACCTCGATTTTGCGGGCGTGCAGGAGGCACAGAAGAAACTGGCCCACTCCCACACGGTCGATGATCCAACGCGCTACTACTGCGTCGGCTACAGCACGATCCGCTATACGCTCGACGGCAACGAGCTCAAGACGCTCATCGGGCAGCGCGGGCGCAAGGCGACGGCGACTGTCATTGCAACCTTTCTGCCGCGGCAGGTCGTGGACTCCATGCAGTCGGCCCTGCGCGAGACGCACCTCGAGATGCGCGCCCTCACACTCGAGCCGATTGCGGGCATCAATGTCCTCATCCCGCCTACAATGCGCCATCTGAATCTCGTGCTCGTCGATATCGGCGCAGGCACATCGGACGTCGCCATCACGCGCAACGGCTCGGTCATCGCCTACGGCATGGTGCCGATGGCGGGCGACGAGATCACCGAGTCCATCTCGCGTGAGTACCTTCTCGACTTCAACATCGCTGAGGACATCAAGCGCAAGGCGGCGGACGGACAGGACGTCTCCTTTACCGACATTCTCGGCATGAAGCTCTCGCTCACCGCCGATCAGGTGCTCGCCGCCATAAAGCCCGGGGTCGAACATCTCGCGAACGCGATCGGCAAGCAGATCCTCGAACTGAACGGCGAACCGCCGCAGGCGGTCATGCTGGGCGGCGGCGGCGCACGCACACCGATGATGACGGAGCTCGTAGCAGAGGCGCTCGGTATCCCCGTCGGCCGCGTCGCCGTGCGTCATCCTGACACAGTGGACGGCGTCGCCGATCTGCCCGAGGAGCTGCGTGCCCCCGACGCAGTCACGCCGCTCGGCATCCTGAAGATCGCTTCGATCAACACGCTGCATTTCCTCGCGGTCTGGATCAACGACATCGAGTACAGTCTCTTCAACTTCCGCGAGCTCAACGTCTCCGACGCTCTCCTCGCGGCGGGCATCAGCCTGCGCAAGTACAACGGGCGCCCCGGCATGGGGCTGATGCTGACCGTGAACGGCGAGCGGCGGAGCTTCCCGGGGACGATGGGAACGCTCGCCCAGATCACCATCGACGGCAAGAGCGCGAGCCTCGACTCCCCCATTCACGACGACTGCCGCATCAAGCTCGTCGCAGGAGAGAACGGAACCCAGCCGACCGTGCGTCTCAGTGACGTGATCGGCAGCACGAATGGCTACAATGTCGTGCTCAACGGAGAGGAGACGTCCGTCCCCGCGAGCATTCTCATCAACGACGCCGTGCCCGAGGGCGACCCGATTCTGCGCGACGGCGACACCGTTGTCTCGCGCCGTGACCGCACCCTCGGCGAGGTGCTGCGCGCGGCGCATCTCCCGCCGACGGGACGGCGCATCTCCTACACGCTGAACGGAGAGGCGCGCCGCTTCTCCGCCCTCCCGAAGATCACACTGAACGATGCGCCCGCCGCGCTCTCCACCATCCTGCGC
>JABZYJ010000073.1 GCA_015265235.1 Selenomonas sp.
GTCAGGAGACGTGTCGGCAGGTCGATATCAGCTGCCGACTCCCCCGAAAGGATGCGATATGCCTCCTCTGCCGCCATACGGCCGATACCGCGCGGCGACTGCACAGCGGTCGCCGTCATCCAGCCTGTGCGGATGAGCTCCCGACTCTCCGGCACGCCGTCCACACCGTACACCATCGTATCCCCCGGCATACGCCCTGCACTCTGCAGTGCTGCAATCGCGCCAAGCGCAGCGGGATCGTTCAGAGCCATGACCGTATCGATCTCGGGATGCTCCATGAGCATTTTCTCCATGGCGGGCATGGCGCGCTCCAGTTGTCCGCTGCAGTCCGCCTCCGCGACAATCTGAAAGGACGGATGCTGTGCTATCTCCGCTCGAAAGCCTTCTATGCGCTGCTCCGCCGAGCGCGCTTCGGCGTGTTTAAGCAGAGCGATGCGTGCGCCGTCCGCATGTGCAAGCAAATGTGCGGCGCACTGCCGCCCCGCATTGTAATTGTCCGATACAACAGTTGCGGCAACATCGCTCCCCGCTGCAATATTCGTATCAATAGCGATCACAATGACGCCGGCGGCACGTGCGTCACGCAGCACATCGTTCATTCGCGTACCGTCAACGGGATTGATGAAGAGTACCCGCACCCCCTCCGCTATGAGCGCACGGATCTCCTCAATCTGCCGATCGGCATTGAGGGCAGGATCGCGCGAGATGAGGACATCGCCGTTGTTCTCAACCACGGTGCGGATCTCCTCATCAATGATCTCATAGAAGGGATTGTTCGTCGTCATGTAGACGGCGCCGAACTTCGTGCGCATCTCGTTCCCGCGTGCGGAGTGATCCGTCCGGGCAAACTGGGCACAGGCGAGTCCCGTGAGAAGGACGACGAGAAGCAGTCCCCATCGCCATGACAATCCTTTCTGCATGATGCGGCTCCTGTTCAGTGCTTCCTCTCATCAAGGCATGATGCTGCACAGCCGTCATGCCCGTTATCCATCCGTCCTCCATTATATATCAAAAAGGGCTGCCGCACGAATTTT
Organism: Selenomonas sp.; assembly: GCA_015265235.1. Classification (GTDB taxonomy): domain Bacteria; phylum Bacillota; class Negativicutes; order Selenomonadales; family Selenomonadaceae; genus Centipeda. The sequence goes on from JABZYJ010000073.1 coordinate 1,035, forward strand.
TCTTCGCAGAGCAACCCCCAAACTGTTTAGGCAAGCAGGCCGATGGCATAACCGACAATGCCGATGGCAAAGAGTCCAAGAATGATGATGAGCGGATTGACGCCCTTCCGCAGGAGATACATACAGGCGAACGTCATGAGAAGCGGAACAATCCCGGGCATGAGGCTGTCGAGAATCGACTGCACTGTCGTCACAACGACCTCGCCCTTTGCGTTCACATATTCCGAAAGTACGAGCGGCATATTGACCGTCGTCCACTTCGCAACGAGTGCGCCCATGACGAGAAGTCCAAGCACGGATGAGCCCTCCGTGAGATAGCGCATCTTGTTGCCGCCGATGCCCTCGACGAGCTCCGTGCCCTTGGAGTAGCCATACATAACGCCGTACCAATGGGTCAGAAGGCGCAGGGCATTGAATGCGACAAAGAAGATGATCGGTCCAAGAATGCTGCCCGTGAGTGCAATGCCTGCGCCGAGTGCAGCAAGAACAGGCCGCAGCGTGCCCCAGAAGATCGGATCGCCGACGCCGGCGAGCGGTCCGATAAGACCGACCTTGACACCGGAGAGGGTCTGCTGACTGATGTCTGCACCGTTCGCACGTTTCTCCTCCATCGCGGCGATGATGCCCATGATGGCAGCACCAAGGAACGGCTGCGTGTTGAAAAATTCGAGATGGCGCTTGAGTGCCGCCTTGAGCTCATCGCCCTGATAGAGCTTCTTGAGCGCAGGAATCAGCGAAACGCAGAACCCCATCGCCTGCATACGCTCGAAGTTGAAGGAGCCGAGCAGGAAGTTGGAACGGACAAAGATCCAGAAAAGATCTTTCTTGTTTAATGTCTTAGTCATTGCCCTGTCTCCTCACATCAGATCTGAATCATCAACATCATCGACGGGGTTTCCCGTACCGCCGCCGGCACACGCAGCAGCCGCCTGTGCCTCACGCTCCAGTCCCTTGATGTGGAAGAACGCACAGAGAAGACCGACCGCGCCAAAGCCGATGAGGTTAAAGTTCGTGAAAACGGCGAGCAGAAAACCGAGGAAGAAGTACGGCATCAGCGACTTTGCATTCATCATGTTGATGACCATCGCATAGCCGACGACAACGATGAAGCCGCCGGCGACCTGCAGACCGCGCGTCACGACCTCGGGAATCGAATTGAGCATGGCACTGACCGTATCCGTGCCCGCAATGAGTGCAACGAGTGCAGCGGGAACAGCAACACGGATGGCCTGCAGAAGAAGGCCTGCAACGTGGCACATCTCAATACCGAAGGTATTGCCCGTATCTGCAAATTTATCCGCAAGATGCTGGAAGAAGACGGTGATCGTACGAACGAAGATCGTGAGCACCTGACCGGCCGCCGCAAGCGGAACCGCAAGTGCAATACCCGCGGCAATATCCTGATGTCCGACGATGACGAGGATGGTCGCAACCACGGACGCAAGAGCTGCATCCGGAGCCATTGCTGCACCGACATTCATCCATCCGAGTGCCATGAGTTCGAGCGTTCCACCGAGAATGACGCCGGTGGTGACATCGCCGAGCACAAGTCCGACGAGCGTGCAGGCAATCAGCGGACGGTGAAACTGCGCCTCATCGAGCACACTTGCCATGCCTGTGAGCGCCGCAACGGCGATGAGCAGGACAAACTGTACTGTATCCATATACGTTACCTCCTATGTCCAATCTTGGCTAAACAAGCCCCTTTGCCTTGAGCGCCTCCATGACGTCGCCCTTCGGCTCATTCCACAGCTTACGAATCTCCACCTCAATTCCCATATCGAGGAGCTCCCGGATGGCCTTGACATCCTCTGCGTTGACGGCAACCGCCTGTGAGATAAGCGTGTCGCCATCCTTGAAGCACTTGCCGCCGAGGTTGACGGACTTGAACGGAATCCCGCCCTTCACCGCACGCACAACGTCCGCAGGATTCGTGAAGAGAAAGAGCGTCTTGAAGGAATCGTACTTCGGATCCTTGTACGCAGCAACAGCCTTGTCCACAGGAACGACATACGCCTTGATGCCCGGAGGGGCAACCTGAATGAGCAGCTTCTTGCGCATCTCGTCCTGCGCCACATCGTCATTGACGCACATGATGCGGTTGCAGCCCGTCATCTTTGTCCAGACCGTTGCGACCTGTCCGTGGATCAGACGGTCGTCGATGCGGCAGAATGCGATCTCCATGATGAAATCCCCCTTGATCTCAGAAAGCAGATGATTACTTTTTTTCATATTATAATTACTGCGATAAATAATGTCATCTGAGATATGTCACCTCTTTTCAGGTTTTTTTCATGACAAATGTCATGAAGTCATTCTTTTCTGTCACCATGCCTGTGAACGCAATCTGTGCTATAATGAAAGAAATGTATGAGATGAAAGGGGATGCGCCATGCTCACGGAGCGAATCAATGCGCACCTGCGTGAACTGAGTGAGGCGGATCGCTGCATCTGGCGTTACATCGACGCCAACCGCGCGGCGGCGAGCCGTGCCTCCATCCATGAGCTGGCACGGGCGTGTGCTGTCTCAAGTGCATCGGTCGTACGCTTTGCGCAAAAGCTCGGCTTTGACGGGTTCGGCGAGATGAAGGCGGTCATGCGCATGGAGGGTGCTCCTGCCGCTGTGCCGCCGCAGGATGTCCGCACGGCGCTCAGCGGTTTCTACGATCAGACGTGGCGCGCGCTGATGCAGCGCGACTACACGCGGGCGAGCCGCCTGATGAACGGGGCGCACCGCGTCTTTGGCTACGCCTCGGGCTACGTGCAGACGAACGTGATGCAGGAGCTGAAACGGCTCTTTGTCTATGACAATATCTTTATCTATGAGATCGCGGGACGCGAGGAGTTCTACTCCGTCTATCAGGAGGCGGGGCCGGACGATCTCTTTATCTTCATCTCGCTCTCGGGCGAGTCGGCGCGCACGGTGGAGTTCGCGGAGCAGCTGAACCTGAAGGGCATTCCCGTCCTCTCCATCACGGAGATGCGGCACAATACGCTCGCGAGCCGCTCCACGGAGAACCTCTACGTCATGCCCGCAGAGTTCAATCTGCCCGAGAACGAGGCGCGCCTCCAGTTCAAGTCCATGCTCGCCTATTTCCTCCTGCTCGAGATCTGGTACGTCCACTATCGGCTCTATGCGGAGGAATGCGCCGGGATGTAACAAATTTCACGCCGTGTACTTCGGTACGACCTCTGTATATCGCTCCCGAATGCCGCGAAGCTATTGCTTTCGCGGCGTTTTTGCATTATCGTAGACATAACGGATTATGGCTGATCCAATGTCGTTGCGGAATGGGTTAAGGAGGAGAAAGCACATGGCACTCAGCAAGGATGTCATCATGCAGAACATGCAGCGGTTCGGCGGCGCGATGTATACGCCCGTCATTCTGTTCGCGTTCTTCGGTCTCACGGTGGCGGTGTCCATCGTATGTAAAAACACGGGGCTGCTCGGCAGTATCGCCGCGCAGGGTACGGTATGGTACGATTTCTGGTACGTGGTCGAACAGGGTGCGTGGACGGTCTTCGCACAGATGCCGATCCTCTTCGCCATTGCCGTGCCGATCGGCTTCGCAAAGAAGGAGCCGGCACGCTGCGCGATGGAGTCGTTCGTCATCTATATGCTGTTCAACTACTTCATCGCAGGTTTCCTCACCCTCCATGCGGATATGTTCGGCGTGGACTACAGTCAGGCAGCAGGTCCCGGCACGGGGCTCGCGATGATCGCCAACGTCAAGACGCTCGACATGGGCATGCTCGGTGCGATCTTCATCGCCTGCTGCACGGCGTTCCTGCACAATCACTTCTATGACACGGACATCCCCGACTGGCTCGGCATCTTCAAGGGACCTGCCTTCGTCGTCGCCATCGGCTTCGTCGTGATGATCCCGATGGCACTCATCTTCTGCTTTGTCTGGCCTGCCGTTCAGCACGCCATCGAGCACTTTCAGTTCTTCCTCAAGACCAGCGGCATCGTCGGCGTCTGGGCATATACGTTCTCGGAGAAAATCCTCCTGCCCGCCGGTCTGCATCACTTCATCTATCTGCCGTTCATCTATGGCCCCGCGATTGTGGACGGCGGCATTCAGGCATACTGGCTCGGACATATCAATGACTTCATGACGAGCGCGCAGAGCCTGCGTGACCTCTTCCCCGAGGGCGGATTTGCCCTCCATGGCAGCGGCAAGGTGTTCGGTCTGCCGGGCGCGGCTCTCGCGATCTACGTCTGCGCCAAGCCCGAGAAGAAGAAAAAGACGGCGGCACTCCTCATCCCCGCGACGATCACGGCGATGCTCTGCGGCATCACGGAGCCGCTGGAGTTCACCTTCCTCTTTGTCGCACCCCTGCTCTATCTGATTCACGCGCTGCTCTCGGCAACGCTGTCGGCGACCCTCTACTCTTTCGGCCTCTCGGGGAACTTCGGCGGCGGCCTGATCGACGCATTCGTGCAGAACTGGATCCCACTCTTCCCGTATCACTATACGGAGTACATCACGCAGATCGTCATCGGACTGTGCTTCACCGCCATCTACTTCTTTGTCTTCCGCTGGGTCATCATCCACAAGGACTACAAGACGCCGGGACGCACGGATGATGCGGTGGAGGATAAGCTCTTTACGAAGGCGGACTACAAGGCAAAACAGGCGGGTGCTGCAGCGGACGGTGCCGCTGCACCGAGCATGAAGCTCGATGAGCGCGATGTAAAGGCAAAGGCATTCCTCGAAGGGCTCGGCGGCCCGTCGAACATCGTCGACGTGACGAACTGCGCAACGCGTCTGCGCGTCACGGTCAGCGACCCCGAGCGCGTTGCCCCAGCGGTTGCCTTTACGGATGCAGGCGCACACGGTCTGGTGCGCAACGGTCACGCATTCCAAGTCATTGTTGGACTCTCAGTGCCGCAGATCCGCGAGCGTTTTGAGGCACTGCTCACCGCCCCCGCATCGGATGCGGCAGAGACGGCGGTCGGCACGGAGAAATCTGTCGCGATCAACGCGGTCACGACGGGACATGTCATCGATATGACCGAGGTCAAGGATGAGATGTTCTCGCAGAAGATGATGGGCGACGGCGTTGCCGTCGAGCCGACGGAAGGTGTCGTCGTTGCACCGGCGGATGCCGAGGTGACGATGGTCATGGAGGACAGCCGTCATGCGGTTGGTCTGCGCATGGACAACGGCGCAGAGATGCTCATCCACATCGGCGTGGATACGGTGAAGCTCGAAGGCAAGGGATTTGAGATGCACGTCGCGATGGGCGACCGCGTGAAGGCAGGAACGCCGCTTGTGACGTTTGACCGTACGGTAATCCACGAGGCGGGCTATCAGGATACGGTCATCATGGCGGTGACGAACTCCGGCGAGTATCCGCTGATGAAGAAGACGACGGGCATGGATGCAAAGGCAGGCGAGACGCCCGTGCTGACGTTCTGAGAAGCACATATACTGTTGTGCAAACCCGCCGCGAACACCTCGTTCCACAAGAGTTCGCTTGCGGGCTTGACAACAACAAGGCGTCTCGATAATAGGAAAAATAGGGAAAGGAAAGGGTCTGCGATGAACGAGTACAAATGGTGGCAGAACACCGCCGTCTACCAGATCTACCCGAAGAGTTTCAACGACACGACGGGCAGCGGTACGGGCGACCTGCGCGGCATCACGGAAAAGCTCGACTATCTGAAGGAGCTCGGTGTCGGCACGGTCTGGCTCACCCCCGTTTACCCGTCGCCCATGATCGACAACGGCTACGACATCAGCGACTACACGGACATCAATCACGATTTTGGCTCGATGCACCAGATGGAGGAGCTGATCGCAGGCGCAAAGGAGCGCGGCATCCGCATCATCATGGATCTCGTCTACAACCACAGCTCCGACCAGCATCCGTGGTTCCTGAAGTCGCGCTCCAGCCGCACCAACGAAAAGAGTGACTGGTACATCTGGCGCGACCCGAAGGAGGACGGCAGTGCGCCGACGAACTGGCGCGGCATCTTCGGCGGCTCTGCGTGGACATACTGCCCCGAGCGCGGGCAGTACTACCTGCACACCTTTGCCGAGGCGCAGCCCGATCTCAACTGGGAGAACCCGGAGGTACGCGACGCCCTCTACCGCGCCGCAAACTTCTGGCTCGACAAGGGCGTCGGCGGATTCCGCATCGATGCGATCACCTACATCAAGAAACCCGCCGTCTTCACCGACGGCACGCCCGATGCGGCAGACGGCATGGTGAGCGTCCACACGATGACGGTCAATACGCCCGGCATCTTGGACTTCCTCCATGAGTTCCGCCGCGAGGTCTTTGACGGACACGACATCTTCACCGTCGGTGAGGCGAACGGCGTCAGCCCCGCAGAGCTCCCCGACTGGGTCGGCGAAAACGGCGTGTTCTCCATGCTCTTTGAGTTTGCCCACGTCCTCGTCCCCTATGAAAGCGGCGAGACATGGTGCAAGATGCAGCCGTGGAAGCTGACAAAGCTCAAGGCGGCGCTCTCCGCAAGTCAGGCGGGTGTCGCCCGCGAGGGCTGGTGCCCGATCTACTTTGAGAACCACGACCGCGCGCGCTCGGTGAACTACTTCCTCCCGAAGGACGCCGACCCCGTTCTCGGAGCAAAGGCACTCGCCACGGTGCTGCTCACCCTGCGCGGCACGCCCTTCATCTACGAGGGCGAGGAGCTCGGCATGACGAACGTCGCATGGGACAGCATCTCCGACTACGACGACATCTCCTCGCACGGACAGTACGAACTGGCGCGCGCGGAGGGATACTCCCCCACGGAGGCACTGTCCTTCGTTCATTTCAACAGCCGCGACAATGCGCGTACACCGATGCAGTGGGATGATACCGCACATGCGGGCTTTACGACGGGCACGCCGTGGCTGCCCGTCAACGAGAACTATCCTGTTGTCAATGCGGCGGCAGAGGAAAAGGATGCGAACTCCGTTCTCGCCTACTACAAGAAGCTCATTCGCCTGCGGACGGAACATCCGCTTCTGCTGCGCGGCAAGTATGAGGAGCTGCTGAAGGACAACGAACAGATCTATGCGTTTGCGCGGACGGAGGGAAACCGCTGCACGGTCACAGCGGTCAACTTTACGACAGAGCAGGCAGCGCTCCCCGCAGAGCTGCTGCGCGGAACGCGCCTCATCGGAAACTATGCGGATGCGCCGCTGTACGCGCTGCGCCCGCTCGAAGCCATCGTCTATGAGGAGGAAATCGGATGAAAGTAGCGGCAAGCGACTATGATGGGACACTCCTGCGCGGCGGCAAAATCGACGCCGAGACGAAGGAGGGCATCGCCCGCTGGCGCGCGGCGGGGCATAAATTCGGCGTCGTCTCAGGGCGTGACTACGGGATGCTCGTCCCGCAGCTGCGCGCCTACGGCGTTGAATTCGACTACACGGTCTGCAACAACGGCGGCATCATCCGCGGCACGGACGACGCGGTACGCTTTCAGGCGGAGATCGCACCGCGCGCGCTGACGGCAATCGCCGCCGAGCCGACGGCGCAGAAATCGTTCCACTTTGCCTTCTCGGCGGCAGATACAACCTACCTCTGCCACCATTCCGAGGGCTCGTGGATCGAACGCGAGGCAAAGGAGTGGGACTTCCCCATCACCTATATTGAGGAATCCGACATCGCGGGGCTGACGAAGATCCATCAGTTCTCGCTCGGCTTTCCGGAGCCGGAGCAGTCCAATGCGTGTGCAGAGGTACTGAACGCAAAGCTTGGCGACCTCATCCACGCCTTTCCGAACGCATGCAGCCTTGACATCACGCCCGCCGGCATCGGCAAGGACGAGGGCATCCGTACCCTCCTCCGCGTCATGGGCTGGGATGATGCGGAGATCTACGCCATCGGTGATGAGACGAATGACCTTCCTATGCTGAAGGCATTTGATGGGTTTTCACTGACTACAGCGCGCCCCGCGATTCAGGAACAGGCGCGCGCCGTATTCCCGAGCGTCGGTGCGATGCTCGATCATTTTTGTTGAAAAGGAGGAAAATCATGGGGCTGGATCATAAGAAATTTAAGGAAATCAAGGCAGCCTTTACCTTGGACGACGATACGCTGCACCACATTGCCGATGATTTTCGCGCCGAGATGCACGCAGGGCTTGCGCACAAAGA
>JABZYJ010000074.1 GCA_015265235.1 Selenomonas sp.
GAACCTCCCGTTCAAGTCCATCGACGAGTTCCTTAAGTAATTTGTGAACTGACCGCTGAGGGGCTGTTTCACTCTCATATATCAATATGTGCTGTGAAACAGCCCCTTTTTACAAGTTTTGTTTTACAACATTTTGAAAGAAAGGCGTGAAGGCTTTATGTTTTTTAAGAAAAAAACACTGGAAGACTTCAGTGCCCAGCGTAAGGACAGCGGTATGCTCCGCACGCTGAGCACAGTGGACCTAACCTTCCTTGGCATCGGCGGCATCATTGGCTCAGGCGTGTTCGTTCTGACCGGTATTGGTGCGGCGCGCTATGCGGGGCCCGGTATTGTTCTTTCCTTTATTGCAGCAGGTCTCCTCTGTATGCTCGTCGGTCTCGCCTACGCAGAGCTGGCATCGCTCATCCCGGCGGCGGGCAGTGCGTACGCCTATACGTTTGCCTCCCTCGGTGAGGGCATGGCGTTCCTCTGCGGATGGTCGCTGATCATCGGCTACATCGTTACCGCGAGTGCGGTCGCCGTCGGATTCTCTGCCTACTTCTCCGGGATGATGGCATCCCTGGGCATGGAGATACCGAAGGCACTCCTTACAACAGCACCGGAGGGCGGCATCATCAATCTGCCCGCCGTCGTCATCACGCTCATCATCGGCGCCATCCTCGCTCATGGCACGAAGGAGAGCTCGCGTCTCAACACGATCCTCATCTCGCTTACGCTGTGCGCGATCGTCGCCTACGTTGTGGTCACGACGCCCCATGCAGTAGCGGCGAACCTCGATCCGTTCCTCCCGTTCGGTGCCGGCGGCATCATGGCAGGCGCAGCGGTCGTGTTCTTCTCCTTCATGGGATTCGATACGGTCGCAACCTCCGCCGAGGAGTGCAAGACGCCGGAGAAGAGTCTCCCGATCGGCATTATCGCATCGGTCTTTGTCTGCCTCTGCATCTACTCCGTTGTGGCACTCGTCCTCACGGCGACGATCCCCTACACGGATCTCGATCGCGCAGATCCTGTTGCCTACTGCCTGCGTCTCATCGGCTACACGAGCCTCGCAAACCTCGTCACGGTCGGCATCCTCTTCGGTATGATCACGACCCTCATCGTCTACATCTTCGGTCAGGCACGCGTCTTCTTCGCCATGTCGCGTGACGGCTTCCTCCCGAAGTCGATGGCAAACATCCATCCGAAGTATGGCACGCCGTACTTCATCACGCTCGTCGGCTCGGCGCTCATCGCGTTCATCGCAGGCTGCGTGCCGATGCTCTACATCGTCGAGCTCGCGAACACCGGTGTTCTTGCGGCATTCTTCATCGTCTTTGTCGGGCTGATCCAGCTCCGCCGCAATTCCCCCGATCTGCCGCGCACGTTCCACTTCCCGGCGCTCTACCTCTTCGCACCGATCGGCATGGCAGTCTGCCTATATCTGATCTGGGCACTGTCGGCGGTTACGAACATCACATTCATCGTGCTGATGGTGATTGGCTTCTTCTTCTACAACAGCTATGCGCCAAAGCATCGCTGCTGGGATAAGGCCTCCTCAAGCAGTGCGAACGGTGAATCATCCTACAGTGACAGCACCGCATCGTCCTAAGTATTTTCTCCTGTAGGCAGCTGGCTGCTGCAGGAAGACGAAATGTCTTCCCGCAGCAGCTTTTTCTTGTCCTCCCGCCGTTGGCATCGAGAACGTCGCCAATCTTGCATTCGATGAACTTATAAGGCATAATATGAGAAAAGACAATGTGGACACCCGATTAAGGAGGGAAATCCACCATGGCACATTTACCCGACCACTATACGTACCCTGCCATACTCCAAAAGACCGGCGATCATTATGGGGTTTACTTCCCCGATCTTCCCGGCTGTATTGCAACAGGCGCCGCCGCAGATGAAGCATTCGCCGCAGCTAAAGAAGGGCTCGCCCTGCATCTATGGGGAATGGAGCAGGACGGCGATACGATTCCAAAGCCCAGTGCAGTCGATACCCTCCAAATGAAGCAGGGTGACGTACTATGTCTCCTCGATGCAAATATGTTCTCCATGCGTGCCGAGATGAATCATCGCCCCGTGAAAAAGACACTTACGATTCCATGGTATCTCAACGAACTCGCCGAGAAGCATCGCCTTAACTTCTCTCAGATTCTCCAATCTGCACTGCGTGACCGCCTGTCTGTCTGACAGGCGACCATATTCACAGCGGACTATGGCACGACGTTTATTTTTGTGTTAAAATAGAAGTGTTTTGAGTAATGTAGGAGAGTGACATGAGCGAGCGGTACGGGTGGATTGGTGCGGCATGTGTCCGTGCGTTCGTCCTCGTCTGTGCCGCCGGGCTCGTGCTCACTGCGACGGCAACACTGCTCACACGTGCGGGGATGCCCTTTGCGGGCGCATATACAGGAGGTGTACTCGTTGCTGCGGTGGGGACGCTCATCGTCTCACGCAATGGTGCAACGCGCGTTCTCCTCCCCTCCCCTGCCATCACGGCATGGCTGGTCTACGAGGAGATCATCGCGCGCGGCATCGCATGGCAGGATGTGCTCATTGTCTCTGCTGTCACAGCGCTCATAGGTGCGCTGCTGATGCGTGCCGCATCCATGGGTCGCATGATCGACGCACTCCCGCCCGTGATTCGCACGGGACTTCTGCTGTCACTCGCGCTCGGGATGCTGACGCAGGCGGCGCAGGCGGCACGCATTCTCCTGCCGTCGCCGTGGGCACTCACGATGGGCGGTATGCTCTCCGACCCGCTGACGTACTTCACGCTCGTCGGCGTTCTCCTCGTACTCCTGCTCTATGTGCAGCAAAAAGAGCTGGCTTTGCCCATTGGCATTGGCATCGTTCTGCTGCTCACATGGGCGGAGGGGTTCTGGGAAATCCCTGCTGCGCCGTTTTTGCAGCCAGAACTTGCTCTGCCGCTCATGGCAGGAGGACAGGACACACTCGATGTTCCCGCCGCCATCGGCCTCGGCATAACACTCCTCATCGCACTCACGGTGGAGAGCTCTGCCGTGCTCTCGGCAGAGGGAGCGCGTCCACCCGCCAAACCCGACACGCCGCTCATACGGCTCTTTGTCGTCAGCGGCATCGGCAGTCTCCTCGGCGCATTCCCACTCAGTATCACACCGATCTCTGCGGCGCTGCCCGCTGCGGAGGAGCGGCGCATCGGCGGCATCCCGGCCACAGCAATGGGGACGGCTCTGCTGCTTTTCCTGCTGCTCCCCTGCGCGCCGCTGCTCGCGGCACTGGCGGAGTTCCCCGCCGCACCGGCGCTTTCCCTTGCCATGCTGGGGCTCATGCTTCTGCGGCACGCCCTCGTGCAGCTGCAGCGGGCAAAACTTCTCACGCTGTGCGACGCCGCCGTCCTCGCCATCTTCGTCCTCGCGTCCTACGACCTGCGGACGGGGCTGACGCTTGCCCTGCTGACGTGGGTGCTGCTCATGACAGCGGGCAGGACGCATCATGCCATACACCGCAGCACGATCGTGCTGACGGTCATTCTTATTCTGTCGCAGCTCTTTCCATGGCTGCCGTAAAGGTATGCGGAGGCTCTCCGCGTGCCCGCAATATGGGAGGTACATTTTCTTGCGTAAGGATATTCTTCTGCGCGGCTCACTCGCCGCAGCCCTTGGTCTTTTCATTCTGACAGCAAACAGCGCCGACGCACGCCGCGTCCATGATCCAAATACGGCGACAAAGGTGCACACGGAGCGCGGCACGGATACGTCGACGGACGATTTCCGCGCACGGATCAGCAATCTCCTGAAGCAGGCGGAGGAGGCGGAGGAAGCCGAACAGCATCCGGCTCTCAGTATCCCCAAGACACTCTCGGAGTACGATACGGCGATCATTGGGACACCACTCGCCAGTCAGCAGCAGTGCGTGGACTATCTCCTCAGCGTGAATCCCTATCCCGCCATCTCGGTCTCACCGAAGGAGCTCGTCTCCTACTACTATGAGGAGGGGGAGCGTGAGGGCATCCGCCCCGATGTCGCATTCGCACAGGCACTCAAGGAAACGGGCTTCTTCCGCTACGGCGGTACGGTCACGCCCGACCAGAACAATTACTGCGGACTGGGAACGACGAGCTCGGAGGTCAAGGGCGCGTATTTTGCCACCTCGCAGCTCGGTGTCCGCGCCCACATTCAGCATCTGCTCGCCTACGCCTCCACGCGTCAGCCGGCATTCCCCGTCGTTGACCCGCGCTACAGCCTCGTGCGCAGCGTCTACGGCACGGGTACGCTCGGCAACTGGCAGGATCTGAACGGCCGCTGGGCTGTGCCCGGCGACTCGTACGGTCAGAGCATTCTCTCGATGTTCCGCGCCATCCTTCGCAAATAGAAAAGGAGTACGGATAGATGATTACCGTCAACAATCTCAGCCTGCAGTTCGGCAAGCGTGTCCTCTACAAGGACGTCAATCTGAAGTTTACTCCCGGGAATTGCTACGGCATCATCGGCGCGAACGGCGCGGGGAAATCGACCTTCCTCAAGCTGCTCTCGGGCGACATTGAGCCGACGGGCGGCATCGTGGAGATCACGCCCGGAGAGCGTCTCGCCGTCCTGCAGCAGGATCACTATGCCTACGATGAGGTCGAGGTGCTGCGTACGGTCATCATGGGACATGCACGTCTCGTGGAGATCATGGACGAAAAGGATGCGCTTTACGAGAAGCCCGATTTCTCCGACGAGGACGGGATGCGCGCCTCGGAGCTCGAGGCAGAGTTCGCCGAGCTCGACGGCTGGAACGCAGAGACGGAGGCGGCACAGCTGCTGAACGGTCTCGGCGTCTCGGATGACAAGCATCATCTCAAGATGAACGAACTCACCCCATCGGAAAAGGTACGCGTCCTGCTCGCACAGGCACTCTTCGGCTCGCCCGACATCCTCCTGCTCGACGAGCCGACAAACCACCTCGACGTTGCCTCGATCAACTGGCTCGAGAACTTCCTCGCGGACTTCCCGAACACGGTCATCGTCGTCTCGCATGACCGCCACTTCCTCAATCAGGTCTGCACCTACATCTGTGACGTGGACTTCGGCAAGATTTCCCTCTACGCCGGCAACTATGACTTCTGGTATCAGTCCAGTCAGCTTGCGCTCCAGATGGCAAAGGATGCGAACAAGAAGAAGGAAGAGAAGATCAAGGAACTCCAGACCTTCATCCAGCGCTTTGCCGCAAATGCCGCAAAGTCCCGTCAGGCGACCTCACGCAAGAAGCTGCTTGAGCGCATCACACTCGACGACATCAAGCCGTCGGCACGCCGCTATCCGTACATCGCCTTTACCCCCGACCGCGAGGCAGGCGATCAGCTGCTCACCGTCGAGGGGCTTTCCAAAGAGGTGGACGGGCGTCAGCTGCTGAAAAATGTCAGCTTCACCCTCAAGAAGGGCGACAAGGTTGCCTTCGTCGGGCCAAACGGCGCGGCAAAGACGATGCTGTTTAAGATCCTCATGGGCGAGGAGGAGGCGGACGAGGGCACGTTCAAATGGGGCGTCACAACGACGCAGACCTACCTCCCCTCGGATAACTCCGACTACTTTGACGGCGTGAAGCTCAACCTCGTGGATTGGCTGCGCCAGTACTCCAAGGATCCGGACGAGACATTCGTGCGCGGCTTCCTCGGACGGATGCTCTTCTCGGGTGAGGAGAGCCAGAAGCGCGCCGAGGTGCTCTCGGGCGGCGAGCGCGTCCGCTGCATGCTCTCGCGCATGATGCTCTCGGGCGCGAATGTGCTCATTTTCGACGAGCCGACCGACCATCTCGACCTTGAGTCGATCACCGCCCTCAACAATGGCCTGATCTCCTTCTCGGGCACGATTCTCTTTGCCTCGCGCGACCATGAGTTCACACAGACGGTCGCGAACCGCATCATCGAGATCACGCCCGTCGGCGTCGTGGACCGCATCTCGACCTACGACGAGTACCTGAGCAACGAGACGGTAAAGCAGCAGCTCGCGGAGAAGTACAAAGCGGCAAAGTAAGTGACGAGATGCTGAATCATGCGGACATGATCGTCAGGTATATGAACCCATACGGGGGGAGGTGAGACGATGCTTGGCGCACTGCTGCAAGGCACCGAAAACAAAAACGCCGCACTGCGGCTGCGTGAGATGGTAACGGTACTGCGCCGTCACGACATCGTCCACGGTCTCACGCCGGAGAAACTGCGCGCCATCTTCGAGGATCTCGGCCCCACATTTGTCAAGTTCGGCCAGATCATGAGCATGCGCCCTGACTTTCTGCCGACGGAGTACTGCGATGAGCTGATGAAGCTCCAGACGGCAGCACGTCCTCTTGCCTTCCCCATCATCCTCTCCATCGTCGAGCAGGAGTACAATCGCGACTGGAACAAGGTCTTTCGCACGATCGACAGCACGCCGCTCGGCTCTGCCAGCATCGCGCAGGCACACCGCGCCACACTCGCCTCGGGCGAGGAGGTTGTCATCAAGGTGCAGCGTCCCGGCATCCATGAGATTATGCGTACTGACCTCACGCTCATGAAGCGTGCCGCCACTCTCATCCGTCTCGTCAGCAGCGACGATGTCGTGGACTTCCGCACGCTGATGGACGAGATGTGGAATATCGCCAAGCAGGAGATGGACTTTCTCATCGAAGCGAGCCATATCGAGGAATTTACGCATCTCAACCGCGACAATCCCTTCGTCTCATGCCCGCGCGTCCTGCGCGATCTCTCAACGCAGCACATCCTCGTCATGGAGTATATTGACGGCATCCCGCTCGACCAGACGGATGCTCTCCACGCCGCAGGAGTCAACGTCACTCAGGTCGGGCGGCGGCTCGGCGAGAACTACGCCAAACAGATCATCGAGGATGGATTTTTCCACGGAGATCCGCATCCCGGCAACATCCGCATCCGCAGCGGCAACATCGTCTGGCTCGACCTCGGCATGATGGGGCGTCTCAGCAACCGCGACCGCACGGCTCTGCGGCGCGCGATCATGGCACTCGCCACGCACGACACCTTTGAGATGAAGGCCGCCATCCTCGCTCTCGGCATTGTTAAGGGGCGTATCGACCACGCACATCTCTATCAGGACATCGACGTCATGATGGAGCAGTACGGCTCGCTCGACTTTACCGACGTACACATGGGCGTTCTGACGAATCAGATTCTCGGCATCCTGCGGATGCATCACATCGGCTGTCCGAGCGGGCTCGCCATGTTTGCACGCGGTGTCATGACCGTTGAGATTGTCATGCGCCGCTGCGCGCCTGAGGTCAGCTTCCTTGAGATCTTTGCGCGCAGCCTTTCCCTTGGGATTGTGCAGGGCATGACGTGGCGCGAGGGGCTCTCAAAGGCGCGGCAGGAGGGCATCATGCTCCTGCGCAAATCCGTGCAGATCCCGGAGCAGCTCGCCGACCTCCTCAAGATGACCATGGGCGGGCAGACGAAGCTCAACATCGATCTCACGGGGTCGGAGGAGCCCGTACAGCGTCTCGATAAGATGATCAACAAACTCATCATCTCGCTCCTCTGTGCGGCACTCCTCATTGCATCGAGCACGATCTGCACCACGAATATGCAGCCGCAGATCGGCGGCATCCCCCTCCTCGGCATTCTCGGCTATCTCATCGCATTCATCCTGAGCCTGCGGCTCATCTGGGACATTCACAAGGGAGTGTAGAGCTATGCGCGGCATACGCGGCGCCATTACCGTTGGGCGCAACGACAAGGAAGAAATCTGGCAGGCGGCACAGGAACTCGTTACGGAGATTCTGCGCACGAACAATATCACCCCCGCTGACATCGGTGCCGCCATCTTCAGCGTCACCGAGGATCTCACGGCAGCATTCCCCACGGCGGGCGTGCGCCGCATCCGCGGATTCGACCTTGTCCCCCTCTTTGACGCGCGCCAGTGCGCTATCGAGGGCAGCCTCCCGCGCTGCATTCGCGTCCTCCTCCTCGTCAACACGGATCTGCCGCAGAGCGACATCCATCATATCTACCTGCGCGCAGCGGCGGAGCTGCGGCCGGATTTGGAGAGTTAGACAGGTCATTTGATCCGAGGTAATGCGCATGGATATGGAACAAAAGAAACGTCAATACCTTGAGAAAATCAAACAGCTTCGGTTGATGGATGACACGTTCTTTAACAGCTGCTTTGATGGAAATATCCCCTGCAT
Organism: Selenomonas sp.; assembly: GCA_015265235.1. Classification (GTDB taxonomy): domain Bacteria; phylum Bacillota; class Negativicutes; order Selenomonadales; family Selenomonadaceae; genus Centipeda. The sequence continues at coordinate 8,143 of JABZYJ010000074.1, forward strand.
GGAGGTCGTACTCCGTGCCATCATGGGAAATGATCGTCTGCGCGTGACGAAGGTCATTACCCAGCAGAGCGTGCCAAATCTCTATGGACGTGCCGTACGATTCGACGCACTTGCGACCGATGGCGAGACCATTTACGATGTGGAGATACAGCGCAACGACGAGGGTGCAGTTCCCCGTCGAGCGAGGTTCAACAGCAGCATGATTGATTCGCGTGAGGTCAGCAAGGGAACACTCTTCCCCGATCTGCCGGAAACCTACGTCATCTTTATCACCGAACATGACGTATGGAAACGTAGCGAACCGCTCTACAAGGTGCGTCGAACCTTCGAAGATACTGAGGAGATATTCGACGACGGTGCTCATATTCTCTATGTCAATGGAGAGTGCCAGAACGAAAGCCCACTGGGGCGTCTCATGCACGACTTCTTTTGCAGTGATCCGAACGATATGTACAGTGATGTGCTCGCCGAGCGCGTACGCTTTTTCAAAGAAGATGAAAAGGGGGTTGCCACCATGTGCAAGATAATGGAGGAAATACGAAAAGACGGAGAAGTTCAGGGAGCAGAAACGGAGCGCCTAAAGAACATCAAAAGTCTCATTCAGCGAATGGGGGTTACTGCCGAGGTCGCAATGGATGCACTCAACATTGCAAAGGACGATCAACCAAAGTATCTGGCACTCCTCTAATGAGAAAGTCTGCATCATTTGTTGCATACTCATATTTTATGCCAATAGCCGGTGTCTGAAGACACCGGCTTCTATTTTTTTGCACAAAATTGAGGCTGCTGCACGTTTGTTTCGTGCAACAGCCTCTTTTTTATCACAAAATCTCTACCGCATAAAGGTATAGACGGCGATATTGCTGAAGATCGAGAGGGGTTCTGCCCAGACGCCGATGACGAGGGTAAAG
>JABZYJ010000075.1 GCA_015265235.1 Selenomonas sp.
ATAGTGGTGTAAAATATGATAGGGGGGGAGCTCATTGGATCACAAAACCTATCCCGTGATGGATAAATACAAGCCCAGTTACGATCTTAGGAAGATTCAGCAAACGGGGTATTTTATTACGAGGACAGCGCTCATGTCAGCGGCAGAATTGGGATTTGATGCGGATGGGATTCATGAAGTAATCGCCTCCATGGAACAATCGCACTTCTATAAGTCCATGACCTCGAAGTACAACCACAAGGTTTGGCAGGATGTTTATCATGTGCCTTTTGGTGAATATTTACTGTACATCAAGTTTACCGCAAACGATATTGTGTCGGACTTTTGGCTGCTGTCGTTTAAGGAAAAATGAAATGGAGTGAATTGCGATGAATCAAGATGAGATGATGATTGACCCAGAGACGGGGGAAGAATTGCATCGTGATATTCGCCCGATGACATTCACGTACCAAGGGGAGAGCGTTACGGTGGATATGCCGGGGTGGTACTCAGCGGATGGGACACGGAGTGTGCACTCGCATGAGGATACAAAGGTGTCTGACCGTGCTCTGCACGTGATGAAGGCACGCGTGGAGGGGCTTCCTCTTCCGACGGAGATTCGATCCATTCGGAAGAAATTCGCACTGACGCAGGAGGAGGCAGGGACGATCCTCGGCGGCGGGGCACGGGCATTTCAGAAATATGAGTCCGGCGACGTCTTGCCGAGCCGCACGATGGCGAATCTCCTGCTTCTCCTGCAGGAATATCCGCAGGGGCTTGAGACGCTGCGGGCACATCGCAGGGAACGCGAGAAGGTCAGCTGAATCAAAGAACGGCACAAAAAAGGAAACACGGCGATGATGCTGTGTTTCCTCTTTTTGTATGCTTAGTTATCCAAATGCCTTGGCGAGATGTGCGAGTCCTGTTTGGAGGGTGCTGCGCGGGCAGGCGAGGTTCATGCGCTGGAAGCCGCTGCCGCCCGCACCGAAGATCGGGCCGTCGTCGAGCCAGAGGTTCGCCTCATGGATGACCTTCTCGTTGAGTTCCTCGTCCGAGAGACCGTAGGCGGAGAAGTCCATCCAGATCAGGTAGGTTCCCTCAGGTTCGATGAGCTGCACCTTCGGCAGGTGTGCAGCGAGGTATTCCTTCGTAAAGGCGTAGTTCTCCTCGATGTAGGCGAGCAGCTCCTTCAGCCACGGTGCGCCATGCTCGTATGCCGCCTTTGCGCCCGCGAGTCCAAGCGTGTTCGGCTCGTCGTAGCCGGTGCGGCTCAGCTCCTCCTTAAAGCGGCTGCGTAGGGATTCATCGCTGATGAAGATGTTGGAGACCTGCAGTCCCGCAAGATTGAACGTCTTGCTCGGGGAGGTACAGGTGACGGTGATGGCGGCGGCGTCTGCGGTGAGAGAGGCAAAGGGGATGTGGCGGAAGCCGGGACGCACGAACTCCTCGTGAATCTCGTCCGCGACGATAATGACGTGATGGCGCAGGCAGATGGCGGCGAGCTGCTCGAGCTCTGCGCGCGTCCAGACGCGTCCGACGGGGTTGTGTGGGCTGCAGAGGACGAACAGTTTTACCTTATGGTCGATGATCTTCTGCTCGAAATCCGCGAAGTCGATGCTGTAATGTCCGTCAGCGAACCGCAGGGGACTGTCGATGAGCGTGCGCCCGTTCTGGCGGATCATGCTCGCAAAGGGATAGTAGACGGGCTGCTGGATGATGACGGCCTCATTCGGTGCAGTATAGGCACGGATGGCGGTGGCGATGGCAAAGACGACGCCGGGCGTGATGACGAGCTCATCGCGCTGCACCGTCCACGCGTGACGCGTACGGAACCAATCGCGCAGGACGTTGAAGTAGTCGTCCTTGACCTGTGTATAGCCAAAGATGCCGTGTGCCGTGCGTGCCGTCAGTGCGTCAATGACGGGGACGGGCGCGCGAAAGTCCATATCCGCGACCCAGAACGGGAGGACATCCTTGGGGTAGCCGCGCTCAACAGCAAAGTCGTATTTCAGACAAGACGTGCCGCGGCGGTCGATGATTTCGTCAAAATTGATGGACATGATGTTTCCTTTTTCCTTCCTTTGTTACGCCCGAGCGGCCTTCTCCAGCGCCTGCGCCAGATCTTCCTTCAGATCCTCTGCGTCCTCCAGCCCGACGGAGAGACGCAGGAGGCGGTCGTCGAGTCCCGTGCGCTCGATGAGCTCGTGGGGCATCTCTGCGTGCGTCTGCACGAGCGGGTAGGTCAGGAGACTCTCGACACCGCCGAGACTCTCGGCGAACGCGATGAGATGCAGATGGGCGAGGACATTCTGTGCGATGGCGGAGGTCTTGACCTTAAACGAAATCATGCCGCCATAGCCCGTGCTCTGACTCTCATGCAGGGCGCGCCCGGGATGGTTGGCGAGTCCCGGGTAGTAGACCTCTGTGACCTCGGGGCGGGTGAGCAGCCACTCTGCGATGGCAAGCGCATTTTCCGCTTGGCGTTCGACGCGTACACCGAGCGTCTTGAGACTGCGCAGCATGAGCCATGAATCCATGGGAGAGAGATTCGGCCCCTCGGACTTTACGAGCAGCTCAATCCGCTTTGCGAGGTCAGAGTCCGCGTCCCGCACCGCGAGCGTGCCGCAGATCACGTCGTTGTGTCCGCAGAGGTACTTGGTCGCGCTCTCAACGACGATGTCTGCGCCGAGCGTGAGCGGCTTCTGCGCGTGCGGCGAGAGGAAGGTATTGTCCGCGACGAGGAGTGCGCCGTACTCGTGGGCAACGGCGGCGAGTGCGCGGATATCCGTGATGAACATCATCGGGTTGGAGGGCGTCTCAATGAAGATCATCTTCGTCGTCTCGCGCATTTTTGCCTCGACCAGTGACGTATCGCGCATGTCGATGTACTCAAAATCGATGCCGTAGCGGCTGTAGATGTCGTTCGCGAGACGCACCGTCCCGCCGTAAAGATCCTCGGGCAGGAGAACGTGATCACCGGGAGCGCAGAGGGCAAAGACGAGATTGATCGCCGCCATGCCCGAGGAGAGTGCCCATGCGCGTTCACCGCCCTCAAGGAGGGCAATCGCCTTCTCAAAGTCGCTGCGCGTCGGATTCGCAACGCGGCTGTAGTCGTAGCCCGTGCTCTGACGGAATGCGGGGTGGCGGAACGTCGCCGAGAGATAGACGGGCGTGGTGAGCGCACCCGTCGCATCGAACGCGTGACAGCCATGTACCTCAGCAGTGTAATCCTTCATTGTATTTCCTCCCATTGTTCCCTTTTGCTTATGTCCTGCGCAGACGGTACGGACGGTGCGATTGCGCTCCGTCCGTTTTCCTGTGCACCGCACAGAACCGCTTTGGTGGTCTCATTATAAGCAACGTCGGGACACTTTGTCAATCAAAAAATATATAAAACATACTTGACAACTATGATACTTCCGTGTAAGATAGCGACATCGAAAAAATGAAAGACATATATGCAAATATGGTTATTGGAGGGAAATACAATGGCACAGTCAAAAAAGGAGCTTGTCCTCAGCGCGATGGACCGTAGGGAGGTCGAGCGTGTCCCGTCGGGATTCTGGTTCCACTTTCTCGCGGATGAGATTCACGCCGATGCCTATGCCGACCCGCGTCTTGAGCAGACGCTTTTGGATGGGGAACTGCGCTATATCGACGGCTTTCAGCCGGATTTCGTAAAGATCATGACGGACGGGTTCTTCTCCTATCCGAACCCCGTCGTGCAGACCGCACGCACGGCAAAGGAACTGGCGAAGGTGCAGCCGCTGCCCGACGACCACCCCTTCTTTACGCGGCAGATCGCCTATGCGAAAGAGATCACGAAGCGGTACGGAAACGAGGTCGCCACATTCTATAATATCTTCTGTGCGGGTACGACGGTGAAATTCATGCAGCCCGGGACACTCGCCGAGGATGAGGCATTTCTCGCACAGCTCGTCCGCGAGGACGCCGCGGCGGTGCGCGCGGCGTTCGATGTCATCTCTGGCGATCTCGCGAAGCTGGCGCGCCGCATCATCGCTGAGGCGGGCGTGACGGGCATCTACTTCAGCCTGCAGAACCTCATCGGCGAGGGCGCGAGCCGCGCGGTCTACGAGGAGGTATTCGCTCCCGGAGAAAAGGAAATCCTGCGCGCAGCAAACGCCGAGAGCAGCTACAATATCCTCCATATCTGCGGCTATGCGGGACACCGCAACGCGCTGGACTGGTATCGTGACTACGATGTCAAGACGATCAACTGGGCGGCGGTCGTCGAGGGCGTTCCCCTTGAGGAGGGACGAAAGATTTTCCCGGAGCATGCTCTGCTCGGCGGATTCGGCAATCTCGCATCGGATGTGCTCTATCGCGGTACGCAGGCGGAGATCACGGCGGAGACGCACCGCATCCTCGATGCGGCAGGGCGCACGGGCATCCTGCTCGGGGCGGACTGTACCGTGCCGCGCGACATTGACTGGAAGCATTTTGACTGGGTACGTGATGCGGCAGGATCACGATAAAAAGGAGAGTATGACATGAATCTGAAGAAAATCACGAAGGCAGCACTCGCGGGGCTCCTCGCCACAGCACTTGCGGCGGGGCTGGCGGGCTGCGGCAAGAGCGGCGCGGACAGCGCGAAGTCGGCAGACGGCAAGAAGATCGTCACCGTCGCACATACGAATTATTATGTCCCCTACGACTATGTAAACGAGCAGGGGGAATCCGACGGATTCGAAGTTGCCGTCATGAAGGAAGTGGCGAAGAAGCTGCCGCAGTATGAGTTCAAGTTCGTCCCGACCTCGGACGACGATCTCCTGATCGGCGTTGAGTCCGGGAAGTACACCGTCGGCACCAAGGGGATCTGGATCACGGATGCGCGCAAGAAGAAGTATGTGTTCCCGAAGAACAACATCGGCGCGAGCGTGATCGGCCTTGCGATCCGCAAGGATACGGCCGACAAGATCAAGGATCTAAAGACCTTTGCCCAGTTCAGCGGCAAGCTCGTCCCGATCGCTCCGCAGGATGCGCGCTATATGGTCATTGACGAGTACAACAAGGAGAACCCCGATAACCAGATCAAGCTAACGTCCTCGGAGGCATTCCAGGTGGCGGATGCGTACAGCTGGGTGCTCGAGGGGCGCTATGACGGCTACCTCGATGTCGAGCTGAGCTACAAGAACAACATCGCGAAGGAAGACGCTCCGTATCATCAGTTCAACGACAAGATGGCATACGTCCGCTACAAGGGTATCCCGACCTATCCGATCTTCAACAAGAAGGAGCAGGCCTTTGCGGACGACTACGACAAGGCGATTGAGGAGCTGCGCGCCGAGGGGAAAATCGCAGAGCTCGAGCAGAAGTACTTCGGTGAGAGCCTTTCCGACTACCTGAAGTAAACGAAAGGGGGACGGCATACGATGGAAACACGTGTCTTTGACTTCGGGCTGATCGTTCAGTTTCTGCCCGATCTCCTCTCCTATCTTGACGTCACACTGCTCGTTGCCGGCCTCAGCATCGTCATCGGCTCCCTGCTCGGCGGATTGCTGGCATGGGCGAATCTCAGCGGCAGCCGCGTGCTGCGCGCGTGTTCACTCGCCTACGTGTATGTGATGCGCTGTACGCCGTCCATCGTTCTGCTGTTCATCGTCTTCTACGGTGCGCCGAAGCTCGTCTTTGCGCTCTTTGACTATGATATGAATGCGATGCACCGCGCCGTCTTTGCCGTCGTCACCTTTACCCTGCTGTTTGGCGCATACATTTCGGAGGTGTTCCGCGCTGCCTATACGGCGGTTCCGCGCGGACAGTACGAGGCGGCGGTGAGTGCGGGGCTCTCCCCGTGGCAGGCATTCTGCCATGTCATGCTCGGACAGGCGGCGCTCATCGCCCTGCCGAATTTCGGCAACTCGACCATCAACCTCCTGAAAGAGGCGTCGCTCGCCTATACCATCGGGCTGATCGACCTCATTGGGCGCGGCAATCTCATCATCGCGCAGAACTACGGCGCGTATGGCGTTGAGGTCTATCTCTCTGCCATGCTGATCTACTGGGTGCTCGTCCTGCTCATCGAGCAGGGCTTCGCGTGGGCGGAGCATCGTCTCGACCAAGGCACGGGGCTGCGCGCTCCGTCTGCGCCCAAAACAATGCGGAATGGGCTGAAAGGAGGGGACACCATTGGAACTGGATCTTGACTTTATGCAGGAAACCTTCCTGCTCGTCTGGCAGGGAGCGGGCGTGACCCTCGCACTCACAGCGCTCTCGCTCGTCCTCGCGGCGCCCATTGCCTTCTGCTTTGCCGTCCTGCGCGTGCGCGGACATCGTGTGGGCGGGACGATCGCACGCTTTTATGTCTCCTTTGTGCGCGGCACACCGCTCGTCCTCCAGATCCTGCTCCTCTACAGCCTTCTGCCGAGCCTGCTGAATCTGCTCGTCAAGGCAGCGGGGAGCAGCTTCAACGTATTCGAGGCGGTCGATCCGTTCTGGTATGCCGTCTTTATCTTTACGCTCAACACCGTCGCTCTCCTCACGGAGGCATTTCGCTCGGCACTGCTCGCCATCCCCAAGGGGCAGCTCGAAGCGGGAGCCGTGTGCGGGCTGAGCGAGGCAGAGACCTACCTGCACGTGATTCTCCCGCAGGCACTTGTTGTGGCACTGCCGAGCATCGCGAACATCACGGTCAATCTCATCAAGGGGACGTCACTCGCCTTCCTCATGACAGTCAAGGACATCATGGCGGTCGGCAAGGTCGCCGCGTCCTATGGCTATAACTACATCGAGGCGTATCTCGACGTATTCATCGGCTATCTCATCCTCTGCACGATCGTCCAGCTGCTCTTTGCGGCGGCGGAGCGGCGTGTCGGAGCGTTCCGCTAGGAGGTGCAGTATGTTATTCGGAGTACAGAACGTACGCAAGAGTTTCGCAGAGACCGAGGTTCTGAAGGATGTGAGCCTCAACGTGGACAAGGGGGATGTGGTTGTCATCCTCGGGCCGAGCGGCTCGGGTAAGACAACGTTCCTGCGCTGTCTCAACTTCCTTGAGCGTGCCGATGGCGGGACGATGGACTTCCATGGGACGCAGCTTTCCCTCGTAGATGCATCCAAGAGCGAGATTGCCGCTGTGCGGAAAAAGACGGGCTTCGTCTTTCAGAACTACAACCTCTTCGCGAATAAGACCGCCCTCGAGAATGTGACTCTCGGGCTCACCGTCGGGCGCGGCATGGCAGCGGCAGAGGCAAAGGAGATCGGCATGGATGCTCTGCGGCGTGTGGGGATGGCGGAGCGTGCCGACTACTACCCCGCACAGCTCTCGGGCGGACAGCAGCAGCGCGTCGGCATTGCCCGTGCCGTTGCTGCAAAGCCCGACGTGATCCTCTTTGACGAACCAACCTCTGCGCTTGATCCCGAGCTCGTCGGCGAGGTGCTCTCCGTGATGAAGCAGCTCGCCGAGGAGGGCACGACGATGATCGTCGTGACGCATGAGATGAAGTTTGCACAGGATGTTGCGACCCACGTCGTCTTTATGTCGGACGGCGTGATCGTCGAGGAGGGGAGCGCAAAGTCGATCTTCACCGCGCCGCGCGAGGAGCGCACGCGCCGTTTCCTCCGCCGCATCCTGCCCGAGGAGTATGAGCCGGCAGCGCTGATATAGGAAAAAGCAGTCAGCAAGATGGATGTCTTGTTGACTGCTTTTCTCGTGTTTTTTCGCAGCAGCAAACGTACTGCTGATCGGCGGTTTCTTATGACTTAATCGCGAAGAAGTCCGCGGGAACAGGGGCGAGGATACCGACGAAGATGAAGTCCTCTGTTCCCGTATTCTTCATGCCGTGGCACATCCCCTTCGCTGAGACAATGACGTCGCCCACTGCGATGGGGCGTTCCTCTCCCGGTGCGGGATAAAAGACACCTTCTCCTTGGATGCAGATCCATATATCGTCCGCTTTCGCGTGCCCGTGCGGCTTGATCTCCTGCCCGGGCTTCAGCACCCAGACGACGCCGCTCGTCGATGCTGTTCCGTAGATCGGTGTGCGCGTTGCTGTATCACCCGATGCCATGACATCGGAGAGACGATAGCGGCGCGTCTCAAAATCATTTGTTACCTCTGTGGTCATAAAAATTCTCCTCTCGTATATGCGATAACACATGCACATCTGACGCAGCTGGGTGTATCAATCGTCGAAATAATCGTCGTCATACCCCTCGCCGTAGTCGTGCCAGTCATTGTGGAGGATGTCCTCATCCTCGTCATACTGGCCGCCGTACGGGGCGCTGCCGCCGTATGTATCGGCGTACGCATCGTCGTCCGATGTGTCCCTCTGATCCTCCTCATCCTCTTCGTATGCGCGGCGGTACGGCAGCTCGTTGTCATAGGCATCGCCCGTCGATGCCGTATCGCTCGACGTGGACGGAATACTGACATGGGGCAGGGACGGAATGAGGATGCCGAACAGCTTTTCGGCGAGATATGCGCCAAAGACGGCGAGCAGGATTTTCTGCCACCATGACAGCGCTTTTTGCGATTGACGCGGTACGGTGTTTTTCGGTGCGTCAGGCATTTTTCTTCACCTTCTTCCATCGCGCGTTCGCACGCGCAGAATCGAGCATGGAGGCGAAATTATCCGTGAGCTCTTTCTCCATGGCGGCGGTGTCGTACTTGTCTCCCTGATGATGGAGCTTGTTGACTAGCGTCCCATTCCAGTCATCACTCCACAGCGTGAAGAAGGTCAGCTCGATCGCTTTCGTTCGATCCGTCTCCGCCTTCGGCAGATAGTAGAACGTAATATCCCGGCCGTGGAGTGCGGACGGAACGACGCCATTTCCCTTCGGGGCGTAGAGATGGTGGATCTCACGGAGCGCATTGACCATCTCCTCGGGCTTCGTATCTTCGTCGGCAAAGATAAAATCTCCGCCCCTGAAAAGCGATACCTCGTCATTCGCCCCCGCTGGGCGTTTCACCTTGCTGTCCGTCAGCGCCGCCGCCTCCTCCACTGTCAGCACCGCCTTTTCCCAGATTGGGACAGTCAGCTGCGCCGTTTCCATCCTCTCACCTCAATTCTCTTCTTC